>NZ_JAFLMY010000019.1:0-71609 GCF_017313375.1 Agrobacterium sp. Ap1 | reverse complement strand
TTAGCTCCAGTTTCCCGGAGTTGTTCCGCAGGGATGGGTAGATTCCCACGTGTTACTCACCCGTCTGCCGCTCCCCTTGCGGGGCGCTCGACTTGCATGTGTTAAGCCTGCCGCCAGCGTTCGTTCTGAGCCAGGATCAAACTCTCAAGTTGAGAATTCAATCATGACTAATCACTTTGTTCTGAATCGACGAGAACATTTTTATATGTACACCAAACGCTTCACAGCGCTCGTTTCCATCGTTCTCATTCAAAACGTGACCGTCATTTTGTCTTCTAAACAGACCGAAACCTAAGCTTCAGTCCGCGAAAACCCGCCGACCACGTTTCTCTTTCTTCTCATATTCAATTGTCAAATAACCGACGATCCAAAACCCGAAAGCCTAAACCGTCACAAAAAACACCAAAACGCATCAGTTCTTCGAGACCTAACCGGAGCCCGGTCCCAATCAGCAAACGCCAATCTTTAGTGGTTTTCTTTAGAACGAGAAACTTCGTCGCTAGCAGCGCCGCCGCCCTCGTCAGTGAGCGGGTTATAGTCCCACACCCCCGAAAACGTCAACTGGCTATTTTCATAAATCTGCAAACAATCGTGCATGATACTGATTTTACAAGATTTATTCGATTTCAAGGCCGACCAGGGCGATTTTGCCTCTTAAACCTCAACCGGACTAACAACAGAGCGCGGCGAGAACCGTCATTCCGCTTAACTGTCGCCCATGGCCTGGATCCCTGCGGACTGCCTGAGGTCCCGTTCAGCCCTCTCAATGGCGCTGGCGTTCAAAACCTTGCGTGAAAGAGCGACCGCGACCGCTCTCGTACGCAGATTGAACCAGCCCTCATTTCCCTGCCCCGGCGTCTCATAAACACCGAGCTTTTCGTAAAGCTGCTGCAGGCGGTTCTGTACGCTGCGCAGTGACAGATGTTTTCGCTTGGCGATCGCCTTATCGGTCAATCCCAGCGCCACATCGACAAGGATTTCGTATTCGGCGTCGGTAAGGCCGGGGGAGTTGCCAAAACTCTTCTGCTGACCGCGCACTTCCCGATCGATCACACACTGGGATTCAACGAAAACGCTGCGCAGTGCAAGTTTCAGCCGTTCTTCCGAAGCCGACTTCAGCACATAGCCATAAATCGCGCCCTCCGGCACGATCCGCGCCACGCCACGCACATAGGCTTCGTCGGAATAGTTCGACCAGAAGAGGATTTTGGTATCCGGTCGCTCGCGCCAGATCGTGCGGGCGGCCTCGATCCCGTTGCGTTCGCTCATCTGCAGGTCCATGACGACATGCTCGACCCGCGATGTCCGGGCCTGTACTTCGCCTTTCAGGCCATTTCCCGCCTCGATTACCTGCCCGCATTCCGGCAATGCCGCACGAACCGCCTCGTTGAGAAATGTGCGGTGAAGGGCGTCGTCCTCGACAATCAGCACGTCCATCGTCAAGCCTCCACCAAGATAGCGTGATCGGTCGAAAGGGTCAGCCGCATGCGTGTTCCGCCCCCCTCACTGTTACAGGCCGGATTGCGGCCGATTTCGAGCCGGGCCGCAATCAGCCGGGCACGGGTCTTCATGTTGTCGATACCGTGCCCGGCCATTTCCTTGATCTCTGCAAGACCGCGACCATCGTCTTCCACCTCGATGGAAAGCGAGTGACAGTTTTTTGTGATGTGCACGATGATATTTTCGGACTGCCCATGGCGAATGGCGTTATTCACCGCTTCCTGAACGATACGAAACAGCGCGACGGCCACCGTCGGATTGAGGTCACGAAGATTGCCACCGCTTTCGTCGATCATCTTCCATCGGATCGACTGGCCGCTTTCCCGAACCGACCGTTCCAGATGGTTCTCGATTGCTTCCGCAACACCGAATAGCTGCAATACCGTGGGCTTGGCTTCCTCGATGATCTGGCGAAGGTCATGCATGCATTGCTGCATCGCCCGACATAGCGGTTCCAACGCGTCGCCCGAGACAGCAGGCAGATGGGTCAGCCGCTCCATGCGGCGCGTCAGCCTTGTCAGATCAGCAAGCGTTTGGTCATGCAGATCCATGCCGATGCGCTGGCGTTCTGCTTCCAGTGCCTCCGTCAGCTTCAGCGCCCCGAAACGCAGGCCCTCTTCCCGTGCGCGCGCTTCCGTTTCGATGACGGCGGAGCGTTTCGCCTGCTCGGCCGCACGCAAAGCAAAGAAATAGGGCGCCAGAAGATCGGCCACGGCACGGGCGTTTTCGACATCTTCCTGGTTATAACAATCGCTCTGCCGGCTGGAGCAGCTCAGCGCACCGATCACATCGCCCTGCACCTTCAGCGGCACATGCAACCGGCTATGCAGCGAAAGCTCGATGATCGGGCTTGAAAACGCGCCTTTGAAATGAAATCGCGGGTCGGTGCACGCATCCCCTGAGAGCAGGAAATCCACCTCGCCCGAAAGCAGTGTGCGAATAGGGCTTCCAGTCAAAAGCGCCGGCGGGTGCTGGCTCCAGGCGGTATCAAGTCCGCTCTCATAGGCAATATGGTATTTTCCATCCAGCATCTTGATGCAGACGTCGAGATGATCATGCGGGATGATATGGCTGATCTCGTCCGCCACCGCCTTGATGATCGCATCGAAATCGAGCTGTCCCGCCAGAAGCCGGGAAATCCCCAGATAGCGGTCGAACAGCGAGTTACGCGCCGTATTGAACATGGGCGGACCTCCTCCAGTCCTTCAGCCGTCAATTAAGCGTGAGCTTTTTAAGCTTGTCATGCGGGGACCCGCAGATTTTGCGCGCAAACCCGCAGAAAGCCTGCTTGGATGCGCCTGTACTTTGTCAAGAAACTCCTCCATCCTCGATTTACTGAGCAAAAGGGGCTCAGGGCAATCATTATCTCCGGATTACCGTTGAGGAGCGGCCCGGACGATATGCAGGGAGCTATTTGGGAGGAAATCATGACCATCAGAACGATGCTGGCGGCATCCGTCGCCTTTGCATGCCTGTGCGCACCCGCACTCGCCGATACGTCATCCAAAAAGATCGCGCTGTCGAACAATTATGCCGGCAATTCCTGGCGTCAGGCGATGCTGACAAGCTGGGACAAAATCACCAAGGAGGCCGTCTCCAAGGGGGTGGTCGCGGCAGCCGACCCGTTCACCACCGCTGAGAACCAGGCGACCGAGCAGGCGGCCCAAATCCAAAACATGATATTGCAGGGTTATGACGCGATCGTCGTCAACGCAGCCTCGCCAACTGCGCTTAACGGTGCGATCAAGGAAGCCTGTGATGCCGGCATCACCGTCGTTTCCTTCGATGGCATCGTGACGGAACCCTGCGCCTGGCGCATCGCCGTCGATTTCAAGAAGATGGGCGAAAGCCAGATCGACTATCTCGCCAAGAAACTGCCAAAGGGCGGCAATCTTCTCGAAATCCGCGGCCTCGCCGGTGTTTCGGTCGATGACGAGATCCATGCAGGTATCGCAGCCGGCGTCTCCAAGAACTCGCAATTCAAGATCGTCGGTTCGGTGAATGGTGACTGGGCGCAGGACGTTGCCCAGCGTGCTGTCGCCGGCATCCTGCCGAGCCTGCCGGAAGTGGCAGCCGTCGTCACCCAGGGCGGTGACGGATATGGTGCTGCCCAGGCCTTTGCCGCCGCCAAGCGCCCGACGCCGACCATAGTCATGGGCAACCGTGAGGACGAGCTCGTCTGGTGGAAGCAGCAGAAGGACAAGGACGGCTACGAGACCATGTCGGTCTCGATCGCTCCGGGCGTCTCGACGCTGGCATTCTGGGTGGCGCAGCAGATCCTCGACGGCAAGGAGGTCAAGAAGGACCTTGTCGTGCCCTTCCTTCGGATCGATCAGGCCAATCTGGAAGAAAATCTGAAGACGACCCAGAAGGGCGGCGTGGCGAATGTCGAATATTCGCTGGAAGACGCCCAGAAGGTGATCGACGCCAAATAGCGTCGCCTCCCGCGTGCCGGGGCGCGAAGGCGCCCAACCCCTACGCGTCCCGGTATTGTCCGACACATCAAAATCGACAGCGATTGCATGACCAAGACCTTGAAGCGAGAAGAGGTTGTGGCAGCGCGTGGCGTCCGTGTGACGTTCGGCGCCGTCAAGGCGCTCGATGGCGCAGACCTCGTGATCCATGCCGGAGAATGTATCGGGCTGGTCGGCCATAACGGCGCCGGTAAGTCCACCATCGTCAATGTCATCAATGGAGGGCTGACACCGCATGACGGTTCGCTCACCTATAGTGGCCGCGAATTTCACGGCATATCGGCGGCCCGTGCCAACGGCGTGCGTTGCGTCTTCCAGGAATTGTCACTGTGCCCGAATCTGACTGTCGGCGAAAATGCCCGCATCATGCATGCGGAACTCAAGGGATGGGCCTGGCGAAAGCGGGCGCTGGCCTTGGTCGAGAGCCAGTTGCAGGACATATTCCCCGGTCATTCGATCGATTGCGACTCGACGGTCGATGATCTGTCGATTGCCGAGCGACAGATGGTCGAGATCGCCATCAGCTTTGCCGGCATAGATCAGCGACCCAAACTCGTCATTCTCGACGAGCCGACATCTTCGCTGGACGCCGGGGTTGCGGCGCAACTGATGGCCTATATCCGCAAATTCGTCGGCGAAGGTGGTTCGGTTCTGCTGATTTCGCACATTCTCGGCGAAATTCTCTCCACCTCCGACCGCATCGTGGTGATGAAGGATGGCCGTGTGGTGGCTGACCGAATGGCATCCGAGTTTTCGACCCGCAGCCTTGTCGAGGCGATGGGCAATGTGGTGCGCGAACAGGAATTCTCGCGTTCGGCCACGAGCAGGACCGGGGAGCCGGTTCTTTCCATGCCGCCGCGCCGCGGGCATGGACTTGCGTTCCAGGCATGGCGTGGCGAGATGATCGGCCTTGCCGGCCTCGGTGGCCATGGCCAGACAGAAGCGTTGCTCGACCTCTATCTCGATCGCAACAGCAACTGGTGGCCGAAGAGGCAGCGCGAAATCGCCTTTGTCGCCGGAGACCGCAGCCTGAACGGCACATTCCCGCTGTGGAGCATCCTCAAGAACTTGTCGATCGCTTCGCTTGGCCAGCTTTCGACCAACCGCATAGTTGACCGGGCGCGAGAAGAAACACTGGGGGCCTCCTGGAAACAGCGGATAGAAATTCGCACCCCGGATATGGAAAACCGCCTCCTGTCGCTCTCGGGCGGCAACCAGCAGAAGGTACTTTTCGCCAGGGCTCTGGCGACCACGGCCAGCACGGTGCTGATGGATGATCCGATGCGCGGCGTCGATATCGGCACAAAGCAGGAGGTCTATGAAATCCTCCGCTCGGAAGCTGCCAACGGACGCACCTTCATCTGGTATTCGACAGAGATGGACGAAATCCGCCTCTGTGACCGGGTTTACGTTTTCCGCGACGGTGCGATCGCGGCAGAACTTGTCGGCGATGAGATCACCGAGAAGAACGTGCTGGCTGCCTCCTTCCACGAGGGAGACGCGGCATGAAATTGTCTTCCGGCACGATCCGCCTGATCATCCCCGCTGCATCTCTGGTGCTGCTGCTCGCCGCCGTCTTCTACATGCAGCCGCGCGCCATGAGCTATACGGGGCTCAATCTTCTGTTCAATCTCGCAGTCCCGATCGCACTCGCGACCATAGCCCAGATGCTGATCATGTCGGTCAACGATCTCGATCTGTCGATGGGCACATTCGTGAGCTTCTGCGCCTGCGTTTCCGCCACGTTCCTGCAATCATCGCCGGCGCTCGGCATCCTGATCTTTCTCGGTGCTATTGCCGCCTATGCGCTGATCGGCGTCGTCATCTATGTGCGCGACCTGCCCTCCATTGTGGTTACGTTAGGGATGAGTTTCGTCTGGGGCGGACTTGCCGTCCTTATCCTCCCCTCGCCGGGCGGCACCGCGCCGACCTGGGCGCGTTGGCTGATGACAGCCAAGCCGCCGCTGGTGCCGATGGCGATCGTCGCCAGCATCCTGATTGCCGCAGTCACCCACTGTATCGTTATGCGCTCGTCCTTCGGCGTGCTGATGCGCGGTGTCGGCGGCAATGATCGCTCGGTGGAACGCGCCGGCTGGTCCGTGCTCGGGCTGCGCGCCGCTACCTATGCTCTGGCAGGCTTTTTCGCCGTGCTTGCCGGCATCGCTCTGGTCGGCCTCACAACCTCCGCCGATGCCAATATCGCGCTTCGCTATACGCTGCTGTCGATCGCCGGTGTCATTTTGGGTGGGGGCCAGTTCGTCGGCGGCAAGGTTTCGCCTATCGGCGCCGTCATCGGGGCGCTGACACTGACGCTCGCCGGTTCTTTCCTGTCCTTCATGCGCATTTCGCCGGACTGGCAGATCGGCGCACAAGGCGCGATCCTGATCGTCGTGCTCGCCCTGCGCCTTGCCCTCAACCGTCTGGAAAAGCGGGAGAAGAGCGAATGACCCTGCATCACCTTCTCATGGCAAAACCGTGGATCTGGTCGTTTGCCGCGACGATCACCGTCTGGATCGTCACGGTGCTCTTCACCGGCGGTGCAAGTTCTTTCGGCCTGTCTCAGGCAGCTCTTACCTTCGCAGCCTTTTCGGTCGTCGTCGGTATCGGCCAGATGTTCGTCATCACGCTCGGGCCGGGCAATATCGATCTTTCTGTCCCCGCCACAATGACGCTCTCCGGCACGCTTGCCCTGAAGCTGATGGACGTGCAGGATGGCATGATCGTCGTCGGATTGCTCGCCTCGATCGGCATCGGCCTGATCATCGGGATCGGCAATTATGTGCTGATCAAGGCGTTGCGCATACCGCCGATCATCGCCACGCTGTCAATGAGCTTCATCGTCCAGTCGGTGGCGATCTGGAGCAATCGCGGCCTGCGCATCAAACCACCTGAAACGCTTGCCGACTTCGCCACCTCCAGCCTGTTCGGCATCCCGAATGTCGCGCTCGTGGCACTAATCCTCTCGATCGCCGCCTGGGTGCTTCTGGAAAAATCCATCTATGGCCGCTGGATTTCGGCGATCGGGCAAAGCACGTTCGCGGCCCGCATGGCCGGTATCCCGGTCGATGGCACGCGGCTTGTCACCTACATGCTCTGCGCCGTGCTCGCCTCCGTCTGCGGTTATCTGCTGGCGAGCTTTTCCGGAGGTGCTGCGCTCAACATGGGCTCGGAATATCTGCTGATGTCGATCGCCGTCGTCGTCATCGGCGGCACTGCTGTGGCGGGCGGGAATTCCAACATCCCGGGCATCTGGGGCGCATCGCTGTTTATGTTCCTCGTCGTATCGATGCTCAACACCTACGGCTTCGGTGCCGGTTTCCGCCTCATCCTCACCGGCCTCATCATCATAGCCGTCATACTGCTTGCCGGCGGCCGGCAATCGCTTCGCTAGTCGATCAATCAAACCGGACACAATGCCATGTCACAGACCTCGTCCATCTACGAAATCCACGATGATCGCTTCCGGTTCCTGATCGTTCCGACCTCGCCGTTGGATGAGCTTTATTCCGAATGCCGCTGGGCGGAAGGACCGGTCTGGTTTGCCGATCAGGGCTCGTTGATCTGGAGCGACAATCCCAATGAACGGATGTTGCGCTGGGTCGAAGGCGGCGATGTTTCCGTCTTTCGCAGCGCATCGAATTTTTCCAATGGCAACACCAGAGACCGGCAGGGCCGGCTGGTGACCTGCGAACACGGCACCCGCCGTGTGACTCGCACCGAAATCGACGGCTCGATCACCGTGCTTGCCGACAGCTATCAGGGCAAGCGGCTTAATTCGCCCAACGATGTGGTTGTGCGCTCCGACGGCAGCGTCTGGTTCACCGACCCCACCTACGGGATCATGTCGAATTACGAGGGTTTTCGCGCCGATCCGGAACAGGAAACCCGCAACGTCTATCGGCTAGATCCACAAACCGGCGAGATTGATGCCGCCGTGACCGATTTCGGCCAGCCGAACGGCCTCGCCTTTTCGCCGGATGAAACCATCCTTTATGTGGCGGATTCTTCATCCAGCCATGATCCTGGCAGGCCACGCCACATCCGCGCCTTTGACGTAGTAGAGGGCCGAAAGCTGACGAACAGCCGAGAGTATTGCACCATCGATACCGGTTTGCCGGACGGGTTCCGCGTCGATGTCTATGGCAATGTCTGGACCAGCGCCGGAGATGGCGTGCACTGCTTCGGGCCGGATGGAAAGCTTCTCGGCAAGATCCTCATCCCGCAAACGGTAGCAAATGTTACCTTTGGCGGCCCGCGGCGCAACCGCCTGTTCATCACCGCGACCCGATCGCTTTATGCCGTCTATACGGCAACGATCGGCATGTCCCTCGGTTAGCAAGCGCTACGCGCCTCGCCCGGATGCGCCTATTCTCGAAAGCAGAATGACCGGCAAGACACTGATCGCGACGATGGCAAGCGCCGCGATCGAAGCTTCTTCATAGGTGCCACGCGCCGCTTCGCCATAGAGATGAGTTGCAAAGGTTTCGACATTGAGCGGTCGCAGGAGAAGCGTCGCCGGCAGCTCCTTGATGCAGTCGACGAACACAAGCAGGGCAGCCGCCGAGATCGCAGCCTTCGACAACGGCAAATGCACATGCCGAAACGTGCCGGCCGTCGATTGCCCGAGCGTACGTGATGCGTGATCGAAAGACATCGGAATGCGCGACAGGCCAGCCTCGATGCCGCCGGCAGAGATCGCCAGGAACCGCACGGTAAGTGCGTAGACCACCGCCGCGCCCGATCCCATGAACAAAAGCCCGGTCGAGACACCGAACCAGTCAAACGCGGTGCTATCGATGAACCGGTCGAGGCCGGCCAGCACGATCAGCACGCCGATCGCAACAACGGTACCCGGTGCGGCATAACCGACAGTCGACATGCGAAGCAACGTGGCGGAAGTCTTGCCCGGACGCAGACGGGTCGCATAGGCGACAACAAGCCCGAGAGAAATGGTTGCGACCGTTGCCAATATTGCGATGGTGAGCGTGCTGATCGCCTCGCCGACAAGGCGTGAGGAAAGGCCGGCGAACTGATAACGTTTCCAGGCCTCGGTGGTGAGGTAGAGCGCCGGAGCGGCGAAACCGAGCAAGACCGGCAGAGCCCCCGCGAGAAAGAGCAATATGCCCTTCACGGCAGGCACTTTCTGAGGTGTCAGACCGCGGCTGCGGCGGGCATCCGTCGCGTAACGCTGTTTGCGCCGCGCCCACCGCTCGACAGCCACCAGTGCAACCACGATCAGCAGAAGCGCGAGCGCGATCTGCGAGGCGCCGGGCAGATCGGTGCGGGTGATCCAGGTCGTATAGATCGAAACCGTCATGGTTCTGACCCCGAGAAACTCGGCCGCCCCGACATCGTTTAGCGTTTCCATCAGCGCAAGCGCGACACCGATCGCCACAGCCGGCCGCGCCAGCGGCAGCGCAACACGCCAGAAGATCGCCCGACGGGACACACCCAGCGTGCGGGCCGCATCGACGAGATTGCCCGATTGCGTGAGAAACATCGCCCGTGTGGGAATGTAGACGTAAGGGTAGAGTACGAAGCCGAGCAGCAGGATACAGCCCGTCATGGAGCGGATGTCGGGCAAGCGGAATTGCCGTGGCGTCTCATACCCCAGGAACCAACGGATAGCCCCCTGCACCGAACCGATCGGGTGAAGGATATCGAGATAAGCATAGGCGATGATGTAGGTCGGCACCGCAAGCGGCAACAAGAGCGCCCATTCCAGAACACGCCGTCCCGGAAAATCATAGGCGGTTACCAGCCAGGCGGTCGTGGTCCCGAGCAACGCGGTAACTACCCCCACTCCAATAAGCAGGATAATCGTATCGACCAATGCCACCGGCAGAATGCTGGAAAAAAGATGCGCCCAGAGACCCGCCGATCCCTTCAGCGCTTCGAGGGCCAAACCGGCGATCGGCAGGATGACGATCAGCGCGGCGATGGCGGAAACAGCAAGCCAGTTTCTGCCCGAACGGCCAGCATGGCTGACGACCGATGGTTCGGCGACCGGGTTGCTGGCAGGCATAGACATATCCATGAGATAAAAGACGCGAGGCGCTCCAGTACCGAAGCGCCTCGCGCATTCCTTAATTGTCGAAGCTGACCTTGTCGACCAGTTCGCTTGCCTGCTTGCGATGGCTGACGATTTCGGAAAGCGGCTTGTTGTCGATCTTCAACTCGCCGAATGCGGCGATGATCGGATCGGCAGCAACGCCGGTCTTGACCGGATATTCGTAGTTGGCCTCGGCATAGATCTTCTGGGCTTCGTCGGAGACGAGATATTCGAGGAACTTCACGGCCTCTGCCTTGTTTGGCGAATTCTTGGCAACGGCCGCACCGCTGATGTTCACCTGAGTGCCACCATTCTTGAAGGTCGGCAGCACGACCTTGATCGCCTCGGCCCACTTGACCTGTTCCTCGCCGCCCTTGCCGGATTTCATCAGGCCGACATAGTAGGAATTGGCGATGCCGATATCGCAAATGCCACCGAGAATGTCCTTGGCCGCGTCGCGGTCACCACCTGCAGCCTTGCGCGCCAGGTTGGCCTTCACACCGGTCAGCCACTTTTCGGTTTCTTCCGCGCCGTAATGGGCGATGTAATCGGCAAAAAGCGCGGTATTGTAGGGATGCTGGCCAGAGCGGATGCAGACCTTGCCCTTCCACTTCGGATCAGCCAGATCCTCGTAGTTGAAGGAGGCGAGGTCGAGATCCTTGGCGGCGTAAAGCACGCGCGCACGGTAGGAAAGACCGAACCAATGGCCCTTGCCGTCACGCAGTTCTGCCGGAACGGCGCCGCTGAGAACGGAGGATTCGATCGGCTGCGTCACGCCCTTTTCGGCGAGATCGACGAGATTACCGGCATCGACCGCCATCAGGATATCGGCCGGCGAGCTTGCGCCTTCCGATGCGACGCGTTCAGCCAATCCATCCTTCAGGAATACCGTATTGACCTTCGTGCCGGTCGACTTGGTATAGGCTTCCAGAAGCGGGGCGATCAGGGCCGGTTCACGCGTGGTGTAGACGTTGATCTCAGCGGCAGATGCCAGCGACGGAGCCACGAACATCGAAGTGGCCAAAAGCGTGGAGGTGAAGAAAGCGTGCGGGTTCATGATACTCCCCCTTTGGAATGAACACGCAACGCTTGCAGCAGTTCTTGACCTGATTGGTCAAGTTTAAAATTCAACCGAAGATACCCATCACGCAAACTTTATCGCGTCGAAAAGGCACCAAAACAACCAGTAAGAGCATCAAAATGCCAGCACGCGCTCAGCAGCAATGGAAATCGTGACCCAATCCGAGCCTTCCGGAAGGCGGTCGAGAGCAATGGCTCTTAACGGTGTCTCCAGTCCCTCGACCGCGAGCAGAATATGTTCGGTTTCTCCATGAAAGACCCGTTGCTTGACGCGTGCGGGAATATCGCCCCGGTCAAGCGAAATGGAAATTGCCTGTGGCCGGATGTGGACGATTGCCTTTCCGTCGTCAGCTGTCCTGTGGTTCAGTTGGAAACTGCCAATCGCAGTCTCGATCCTGCCGCCTTTGCAGATCCCCGGAACCTTGTTCGAAAGGCAGAAAAAGTCGGCCGCATAGGCGCTTGTCGGCCGGTCATAAAGATCATAGCCGGATCCTGCCTGCACGATTTCGCCCGAACGCATCAACACCACACGGTCACCGGTGGAAAGGGCTTCCTGCGGATCATGGGTGACCATGATGACGGTCGTGTCGAGCGATTTCAAAAGCGACAACGTTTCGGCCCGCACCTGTCCACGCAAGCCCTGATCGAGGTTGGAGAATGGTTCGTCCATGAGAACGATGCCGGGCCTCGGCGCCAGCGCCCTTGCAAGCGCCACACGCTGCTGCTCACCACCTGAAAGCGTGTGCGGAAAGCGCTCCATCAGGTGCTCAATCCCGATGCGCCGAATGACATCCTCGGCATTGGCGTTAGCCTGAGCCTGTGAGTGCCGTTTCAGGCCGAAAAGAATGTTATCGCGGACGCTGAGATGCGGGAAAAGTGCGTAATCCTGGAAGACGAAACCAACGCCGCGCGTTTCCGGCTCGACGAAATGCCGGCCGTCAACCTCGCGACCATCGAGAAAGACCTGGCCGGAATCGATGGTTTCAACGCCTGAAATGATGCGCAGCAGGGTGGACTTTCCACAGCCCGAGTGACCGACGAGCGAAACAACTTCTCCTTTTCGAATATCGATCGATACGTCGCGGACGGCTGCTGTCGTTCCGAACGAGCGACTGACATTGTCGAGTTTTACGGCGATATCTTTTTTCATGGCGTTCCTGCCCCCTGTGGCGCGGGAAACTGCCATAGCGATCCGGTAGAGTGAAGACCACCACAATCACGATGAGGCGAAATCGACATCGCCTCATCGGCTCCTGTTAATTCATTATCCCAGGAAACCGCGATGCGACTGGGCATCTGTCGGCCAGTTCTGAAGTGTGTGAATACGCTTCGCCTCATGCATCAGGGGAATTGAGCAAACCACTAGAACGAGCACAGCAACATAGATCATGCCGGGACGGGTTTTAAACGCATTCACGAGACGCCGACTCCTACTCCGATTGCCGCAAGATGCGACGCGAAGCTGACATCTGGCTGAACGCGACGCGCGCAGGAGAAGATTTTCAACATTCAGGTGACAGTCAGGATCGGATGCAATTTCGCCGGCAACAGAAACTGCCGGGAGCCTCCTCCTTGTCCATTTTAAGTATGTCCCGCCCTGCCCGCTGCTTCGTCCGGCCGCAGATCGGCAGCGTCACTCTCGCCGTCTTCGGGGCTCTCTACCTGATTGCCTTTACCAACCGCACGTTCTTCACGCGGGCCTATAGCTATTTCGACAGCCACTTGGCATTTGGAGCATTTGCTCTGGGTTTAACCTGCCTGTTTGCCGCCTTCATGATCGCAGTCTCGGTCAAATATCTTCTGAAACCCGTCCTGATCCTGATGATCGTCAGTGCCGCGTCGGCCTCATGGTTCATGGATCGGTTCGGCACCATCATCGATGTCGACATGATCCGCAACGCGGCGCAGACGACCCCGTCTGAAGCCGGCCACCTGATTACCGCGGCCTATCTGCTGCACATGTCGATTTTCGGTCTGATTCCAGCGCTTCTGGTCTGCTGGGTTAGAATCGAGCACCGCAAATTCTTTTCCAAGGTTGGCTGGAATCTCGCCGCGATTGTGCCGCTTCTCCTCATCGCTCTAGCCTGTGGCGTCAGCAGCGCGCGCAGCATCGCCTCTGTCGCGCGTCTGCACAAAGACATGATCATGACACTCAACCCGTTCCTGCCGATCGGCAGTGCGGTCGCCTTCACATTGGCCAGTGAAGCGGACAAAAACATCGTGGCAAAGCCACTCGGTACCGATGCAAAAGTTGCCTCCTCCCCGACATCGGGCAAGCCACGCGTACTGATCATCGTGACCGGAGAAACCGCCCGCGCCGAAAACTTTTCACTTAGTGGTTATAACCGCGAGACCAATCCCGAACTCAAGAAGCGCGACATCACCTACTTCTCGCAAACCTCAAGCTGCGGCACGGCGACTGCGGTCTCGGTGCCCTGCATGTTCTCCAACCTGACACGGCACGGCTATTCCCATCGCGCCGGACTTGCGAACGAAAACCTGCTCGACGTGCTTGGCCATGCCGGCATCAAGACGGAATGGTGGGACGACAATACGGGCAGCAAAGGTGTCGCCGACCGCACCGTTTACCGGTCCTTCTCGGATGCAAACGACCCGCGTTACTGCAAGGATCACGAATGCCTCGATGACGGCATGGTTGCCGAACTCGACGGCTGGCTTGCAAATCTCAAGGGCGACAGCGTCCTGGTTCTGCATCAGCTTGGCAGTCACGGCCCGGCCTATTACCAGAGATACACGCAGGAATTTGCTCGTTTCACGCCGGAATGCCTCACAGCCGAGCTCGGCACCTGTGATCGCCAGGCAGTCGTCAATGCCTACGATAACAGCATTCTTTACACCGACCATATCCTGGCCTCGGTCATCGACATCCTGAAAGCGCGTGAAGACAAGATCGCTCCCACAATGATCTACATGTCCGACCACGGCGAGTCGCTCGGCGAAAACGGGCTGTACCTGCACGGCGCGCCCTACATCATAGCCCCGTCGCAGCAGACCCATGTCCCCTTCGTTCTGTGGCAGGGAACCGAAATGAAAGCTTCGGTCGACGCTTCCTGTGTCTCGAAACGAGCAGGTAACGAAGCCTCGCACGACAATCTCTTCCACACTGCGCTCGGCGTCATGGCGGTCAAGACCTCGGTCTACAATCCCGATCTCGATGTGCTCGGCACGTGCCGCAAGGCGGAAGGAAAACCAAACTCATGACCGTTCCCGATTATGCCCCCATCGGAACGGTCGGAAGGCCGGTCACAAAAAAAGCTGATGAACTGCCGCCTGTCTCCATCAGCCCCTCGTCCCCCATCGAGAAAGTGACCGGCAGCCGGCACCTCAAGGCAGCGTTCGGCTATTCGCTGAATGGTGCCTTGAGGTTGCTGCGCGAAACCGCATTCCGCCACGAAATCATTGCCGGCGTGGCAATATTCGCGGCTTTTGCCGCGGTCGGTGCGCGCTTCTCCGATTACGTGATGATGGCAATCGTCATGCTGGGCCTTTTTGCAGCGGAAGCGCTCAACACGGCCATTGAAGAGATCATCGACCGCATCTCGCCCGAATGGTCCGAAACCGGCCGGCATGCCAAGGATCTCGGCTCTTTTGCCGTATTCTGCCTGCTTGTCGTGAACGGTCTGACCGCCGCTTTCGTCATAATCCCGAAACTCATATTGCTATGATGCCGGAGGCAGCTCCTTCCCCTCTCGAATTTTATCCCCCTCCTCTGCTAAACGGTGGGTATAAGATAATATCGCGATGGGACGGAGCAGGCAGTTTGAGGGTTCTTCTGGTTGAAGATGATGCAACGCTTGGAGAAGCGGTCCGCGATCATGTTGCAAGTGGCGATCATGCCGTCGATTGGATGAAGACGATCGACACGGCGACAAGCGCGCTTGCAACGACGAGCTATGGCTTGATCCTGCTTGACCTTCGCCTGCCCGACGGCAGCGGGATTGCTCTTCTGAAGGAATTCCGCGCCCGAGGCGTTACCACGCCGGTGATCATTCTGACGGCGCATGACCAGATATCTGACCGTATCGAAGGCTTGAATAGCGGCGCAGACGACTATCTGGTGAAGCCGTTCAATCTCGGTGAACTGACGGCGCGGATGCTGGCGGTGAGCCGCCGTTACAGCGGCCGGCCGGTGTCTCTGGTGCGCATCGGAGACATAGAAATAGACGCCGCAACCCGCCGGGTGACAGTTGGAGGCGAGGTCATTGATCTATCCAGCCGCGAATGGGCGGTGCTGGACAGCCTTTCGGCGCGCCCGGGGGCCGTGGTATCGAAGCCTCAGATCGAGGAAGCCCTTTACGCCTTCGGTTCCGAAATCGAAAGCAACACCGTCGAGGTCTATGTCAGCCGGCTGCGCAAAAAGCTCGGTCGGGATCACATCGCCACGCTGCGCGGTATCGGCTACCGGCTGGGACGCGAACAATGAGCCTTTTCAGCCGGGCGACCGGCCCGTCCATGACCCGGCGGCTGATCCTGTCGCTGACATTTGCCATGACCTTCCTCTGGCTGCTGGCGGTCGGACTAGGCCTGGTGGTGATGGAAGAAGAGCTTGCCGAAATTTTTGACGGCACGCTTCAGGATACCGCAGAACGGCTCGTGCCGCTGGTCGTCGACGACCTCGAACATCGCGGTATGGCGGGCGGCCCTTCCGACAGCGCCCAAAGTGCAGCACCACAACAACTGCAGACAGCCAGCTCGAGCGGAGATCATGAATATCTGATCTACCAGGTACGCGATCCTTCCGGCCGTGTGTTGATCCGATCTCATGACGCGCCCGAACGGGCATTCGAAACACCGTTAAAAGCAGGTTTCTGGAAAGACCCAACCTATCAGTTCTACACCGCGACAAGCGAGGATCGTAAAATCTTCGTTCAGGTTGCAGATGCCTTCGAGAACCGCGAAGAGGCCGTTAGAGAGGGTGCAATCGCTCTGTTTCTTCCTCTGATACTGCTGATTCCGGTCAGTGGGATGATGATCTGGCTGGTGGTTCGCCGGGCCGTGAAACCGGTCAGCGAACTGCGCCGCGAAATCGAGACCAAGGATGGCGGCAATATGGAGCCGATCGATGCGTCCATCCTGCCGCGCGAACTGCAGCCGATCGCAGTTTCCGTCAACCTGCTGATGATGCGGCTCAGAACAGCACTCGATGCCGAGCGGGAGTTCACCTCCAACAGCGCGCACGAGTTGCGCACGCCGATCGCCGGCGCTCTGGCGCAAACGCAGATGCTGATCGCCGAATTGACCGACAGTTCCAGCCGTCATCGTGCAAGCCAGATCGAGGCATCGCTGACACGTCTCAGCCACCTTGCCGAAAAGCTGCTTCAGCTGTCGCGTGCCGAGGCGGGTATAGGCATTGCCGACAAACCGGCTGATCTCGGTCGCATATTGGAAATGGTTTTGACCGATTTCTGGCGCGGCATGGCCAACCCTTCGCGCCTGATATTCCATCGCGCACCCGATGCGCAGCTGACAGGTCCGTTCAGCGAAGACGCCTTTGCCATTGTCCTGCGAAACCTGATCGAAAACGCGCTGGTACATGGCAGACCGGAAGAACCGGTCGAAGTGTTTCTCGAAGACGGCGGGCCTGTGCGCATCGTCAATGCTGCACCTGCAATGACGGAAACCGAACTTGCCTCGATCCGCAGGCGCTTCAGCCGCGGCAAGACGGAAGCCGCAGGGTCAGGGCTTGGCCTCTCGATTGTCGAAAGATTGCTCGGGCAGATGAACGGCCATCTCGTGCTGCTATCACCCGCGAGTGGCAGGGATGACGGATTCGAGGCAAGGATCGTTCTGTCGTAAAACGACAAGCGCGACCGGATATTCGGCCGGTCGCGCCATTTTCAGCTCAACATGTGAGGCTGTGATTACTTCTTGATGGCTTCGACGTCGATATCGAGCGCGATTTCCGGACCGATACCGAAATCGGTCATCTTGGTGATACCGAAGTCGACGCCGTTAAACGAACCGGTCGCGGAAAAGCCGGTCTTGATCGTGTTTGCATCCCAAGGCAGCGGGGATTCCCCATTCCAGGTAACGTCGAGAACTACCGACTTGGACGTGCCGAGCAGGGTCAGGTCACCGGTTACCTTTGCGGTCTTGTCGCCGGTCTTTTCAATCGAGGTGCTCTTGAAGGTGACCTGTGGGAATTCTTCGGCGTTGAGGAAGTCCGGGCTCTTCAGGTGCGTGTTACGCTTCTCGTCATTTGTGTCGATGCTTGCAGCTTCGAGAGCGATTTCAACCGTGCTCTTGGTGACATCATCCTTGTCGAAGGAGATGGTGCCGGAAACAGCCTTGAATGCGCCGTGGGCCTTTGCCCAGCCGGCATGGCTCGTCTTGAAGCCGACCCATGCATGCGTCGGATCGACTTCATAGCTGTCAGCTGCGAATACCGCACCGGTCATGAACATGCCGGCAAGGGCAGTGGTGAGAATTAGGCGTTTCATGGTTTTTCCTTACATATGTTGATGGTGTTCGTGATGGGATGGTGTCCGGCAAGCCGGATTGGTGAAACTTTGAGCTCAACCGCCGGCAAGCATGGCGACAAGGATGGCAGCGATTGCAGGAATTGCGGTCAGAGCGCCGATGATCAGCGGCTGTAGGAACCGCGCGCGGTTCACAAAACCAAATTCTCGCCAGTTGAGAACCGCGAAGATGGCGACAGGCAGAACCGAAAGAACAAGCGCAGTCGGCGCAGCGCTCGGCGACAGCAGCACAGTCATCGTAGCGCCCATAGCAGCGGTCCAGATGAAGGAAAGTGCTGCAAATTTCCCAAGAACGAAGGCTGCATCATCGCCTCGGATATAGGAAATGTAGCGAACCAGCAGCCAGCCACCGAACAGGGCGGCCAGCGCGCCGTTCATCTGCGCCATGCCGATATAGCCGCCCATGATCGCGGTGAGCGCCGTTCCAATCGCGGTTGCGAGCAGCGCAGCCGGCAAGGCGGCTGGAGAAGACCGCTTGGCCTGCCGCCCCGACACGGCTGCAATCTCGATCGCGACGATGACGAGCACGATGGCGAGCGTCGCCGCTTTCGTCGCATTGGCCGCGAGAACGTTCTTGCCGAGCCACCATGCCGGAGCTGCAAGCGAGACGACGCCGACCAGCGCCACGATCCATCGGTTCACGAATTGTCGCAACAGAACGCCAAGCACTGCAAAGACAACGCCACCGATAACCAGCAACAAGGGCAGCTTCTGTTTCGCCGCAATCGGCGGGAATGGCGGAAGGCCTTCGATCGAAACGCTCGCGATGGCAGCGGCAACTGGTATCAGCAGTGCCGTCAGCAGAACGGCTCGAGAAGTTGCACCCTTGCCGGCCAGTGCAATCACCGCACCGAGAACAAGCGGCAACAGGACGGAAGTCAGAAGAATTTGGGTCAGCATGCGTATCGATCCCGAATATTTGCCGATTTCAGAGAATGTCTTGAGCGGTTTGCCTAGATCGCAGCTGGTAGCCAAGGCAGCAGATCCGCGAACTCCAGAGCCGGGCCAACGGGTATGATCCCGTTCGGATTAAGGCTTTCGATCGAGTAATAGCCACGTTTGATGTGATCGATGCTGACCGTCTCCGCGATGCCCGGAACGGATAGGATGCGGCGCAGATAGTGGCTGAGGTTAGAATAATCCGAGATACGCCGCAGATTGCATTTGAACTGCCCGTGATAGGCGGCGTCAAAGCGCACGAGCGTAACAAAGAGGCGAATATCGGACTCGGTCAGGCGCTCGCCGACGAGGAAGGTCTTCGCCGACAGCAGCCTCTCCAATTCGTCAAGCATGCCGAATACGTCATGAAAAGCCTCTTCATAGGCTTCCTGCGTGGTGGCGAAGCCCGCGCGATAAACGCCATTGTTGAGGCGCGGATAAATGCGCTCGTTCAGGGCATCTATCTCATGGCGAAGAGCTTCCGGATAAAGATCGACACTCTCGTCGGCCAGAGAGCCGAAACCGCTGTTGAACATCCGCACGATGTCGGCCGATTCATTGTTGACGATCGTGCCTGTCTTCTTGTCCCATAGAACGGGAACCGTCGCGCGGCCGGTAATATGCGGATCCACCCGTGTGTAGAGTTCGTGCATATAACGGGCGCCGTTCACCGTATCCTCGGTAGAGCCGGGATAGGTGCCGAACTGCCAGCCTTCCTTTGTCAGCGCCGGCTTCACTACCGAGACGGAGACGAGGTCATCGAGCTTCTTGAGCTTGCGGGCGATCAACGTTCGCGAAGCCCAGGGGCAGATCAGTGCGACATAGAGATGATAGCGGCCTGCTTCAGCTGTGAATCCGCCCGCTCCGGTCGGCCCGGCCGATCCATCCGGCGTGATCCAGTTCCGGAAGCTGGATGTCTGGCGTACGAATCCGCCTTTCGCATCCTTGGCCTGTACCGGTTGCCAGTCAGCAGTCCATTTGCCATCTACGAGCACGGTCTTTTCCCAACGTAGTTACACCGACGGCGCGAAGCCATCACCGGCCACACTATGCATTCGCTCCAGTAACATGATAATCAACTATCCGAGCATTACAGCTCACACCTTGAGAGTGAGATAATCATGCTGGATCGCATCGCCGGAATGGAGGTTTTCGCCAGGATCGCCGCAATCGGCAGCCTGTCCGGAGCCGCAAGAGCGCTCGGCATGTCGCCAACCATGGCCACCAAGCACATGGCAGCGCTCGAAGATCGACTCGGCGTAAAACTTCTGCATCGCACCACCCGCAAGATAACCCTGAACGAAGCCGGGCGGCGCTATCTGGAAAGTGTCGAGCGTATTCTCTCCGAACTTTCGGAAGCCGATGCAACGGCAGCTGCGGAGCGAATGGAAGTCAGCGGAACGCTTCGCGTCAATGTGCCGGTTTCATTCGGCGTTCGGGAAATCGTACCGTTATTGGCGGAGTTCGCCGAACTGCACCCGGCATTGAGTGTCGATCTGGGCCTGAGCGATCGTACCGTCGATCTCGTCGAAGAAGGTTGGGACGTCGCCATCCGTATCGGCAGGATCGAAGACCAGAGCCTGATAGCCCGCAAGATCGCACGCTGTCGCATGCTCGTCGCCGCATCTCCCGCCTATCTTGCGAGGCGATCGATCCCCACATCGGTATCGGAACTGGGATCGCATAACTGCCTCGGTTACACCCTGTCCAGCTCGGTTGGTCCCGATCGTTGGCGATTTGGCCTCGATGGCTCAATCATCGTTCCGGTTACGGGAAACCTCCATGCCAATAACGGTGACGCCCTGGTGGCGGCCGCTTTGGCGGGTCAGGGCATGATCTACCAGCCGACCTTTCTGGTCGGCGATGATATCCGCGCCGGCCGGCTGGTGTCGGTCACGCTCGACGAACCTCTGATGGAATTGCCTGGCGTGTTCGCCATCTATGCAAGCAACCGGCGACCGCCGGCAAAGGTGCGCGCCTTCATCGATTTCCTGGCCGGCAAATTCGCACCTGCACCCCGCTGGGATCGCGATCTTCCAACTTCGGCCGAATAGATTTTAAGCAACCGGTAAAACTCGGCAGTTCGGCAGCGGCCGCCTACCATGCGTTGATGGCGAATGCGTCAAGCGGGATTTTCAGGTAGCTCGTGCCATTGGCTTCGGGAACCGGCATCCGCCCGGCATTAAGGTTGATCTGCAAGGCATGCAGCATCAGGCGCGGAAATGGCAAGGTCGCATCCCGCCCCTCGCGCAGTCGGATAAATGCCTCCCGCCCTTCACCAACATGCGGGTTTTCCGCCTTCTGCTGGCCAACCGTGCTCTCCCACAGGGCCTCGCGTCCGCCCGGACGGTAGTCGTGCCCGGTGAACAGCCGCGTATCGTCGGGAAGAGCAAGAATCGCGTCGACCGAAGACCAAAGACTTGCGGCACTGCCGCCGGGAAAATCTGCACGGGCACTGCCGCTATCCGGCATGAACAAAGTGTCGTGAATAAAAGCCGCATCGCCGACGACATAGGTCACCGATGCCAGCGTGTGGCCCGGCGAATGGATGACCCTACAGACCATGTTGCCGATCCGGAAGTTCTCGCCATCGGCGAAAAGCCGATCCCATTGCGATCCATCCGTCTTCATTTCCGGCATGTTGTAGATTTTCTGCCAGAGTTTTTGAATATCGACCACTTTGGCGCCGATCGCGGTCGGGGCGCCCGTCTTTGTCTTCAAATAGGTCGCCGCGGAAAAATGATCCGCATGAGGATGCGTATCCAGTATCCATTGCGCCGTAAGCTGCTCACCTTCGACATAGGCGAGGATCGCATCCGCGCTCGATGTCTTCGTGCTCCCCGATTTCTCATCGTAATCGAGCACCGGGTCGATGATCGCGCAATCTCTCGTTTCCGGATCGCTCACCACATACTGAATGCTGCCGGTGCGCTCGTCGTAGAAACCTTTGACCAGAGGATTGGCGTTCATTACATGAGTTCCGGACGGTTGAAAAAATCAGTTTCGATATGCCCATTCTTTCGACGACTTTTCCATGCCGAACAAGGCCGGCTTATCTACTCTGCTTCTCGTTTTCACTGTCGTCTGGAAGAGCTGTCAGCGCTTTTATCCCTTCGATGACTGAGCGGAGATAAACGCGTCATACTGCTGAATGAGGGTCTTCATGGCAGCATCGACGAACCCACGATCGATCCCCGCTGCAAACTCGATCCGGCTTTTCTTGCCATCGGTATGTAGCTGCGCGAAAATCTTTCCCTTGTTGTCCTTCAACAGCACAGGCTCTGCAGGCTGGCGTTTTTCGGGCTGGGAGAGATGATTGAAGACGAGCTGGAACCGGTCATCGCTCACGGATGACTGGAAATCGGCACCGGATATCTCGGCCACAGCCGAAGCCTGAGCTGCCTTCGAGGAGAGAAGTTCACCAAGTTTCATCCAGCGATCACGGCCAGCCTTCGGAGCTGCGCCAATCGCCCGAATGAGCGTATCCGGCACAGCCTCGACCACCTGCAGCAGCCGCGACAACTCGCTTTTCTGAACCGACAGTGCTTCACCGATCACCTTCCGGTCAAAACCGCCGGCGAGAAGGTTTTTGGCAAACACAGCGCGCTCGATGAAGGAGAGGTTGCGGCGCTCGGCATTTTCCTTGCCCTGAGCCAAAACCAATTCGTCATCGGACAACGACCGAACGATTGCCTTGACCTCGATCCCGAGGCGCGAAGCAGCGCGAATGCGGCGATGACCATAGGCCGTCTGGTATCGGCCTGGCCTTTCCGGATGATTGCGCAACAGCACAGGCACCTGCTGTCCGCTCTCGCGCATGCTTTCGATAAGGGTCGCGAGGTCCTCGTCGTCCTGATCGTCCAGTCGCAACCGGTCTTCGACGAAGGACGAATCGATCTTCTCAGGATGGATCGAGACGACCCGCTCGCCTTCGCTGAGCGCTTGGCGCAGCAGGCGAGCTTCTTCGGCTTCACGGGTCATGGCATTGAGCGAAAGGCCCATTGCCTTTACCGCGCCGGCGGCGCTACGTCCCGTCGGATTGGCCGCGGGAGCAGGCACTTCAATCGCCGGCTTCGGTGCCGATTGCGCCTCGGGCGCAGGTGCAGCACCGGGCGCAAGCCCGCCTCCGAACAGCGCTCTCAATTCGTTTTTCCGGCTACCTACCATGATCTGAAACCTTTCCTTCTGTCCTAGCGGCCCCAGGCCACGTGGATCAGAGCCTCCACCTCGCTGTTGACGGCATTCATAGCCTCTACTGCGCGGTCATAGGTTGAACGTGTAAAGTTCTCGCGTCCGACCTCATAAAGGGTCTGCTTGGTCAGACCGGCATCGGAAACCGCGGTGGATTTCAACATCGGCGCGGTCAGAACTCGATCCCCGAAGAGCGAGCGCATGAAACCGACGATCTGCGCCTGAGGCCCGTCATTCGGCTCATAACGGGTCACGAGATACCGCAGGAAATCGAAATTGAGCGTGCCGCCTGCCTCGCGGACAACCGACAGAAGATCAGACGTCATGAAAAGGAATTGATTCATGGACGCGACGTCCAGCATCTGCGGATGCACTGTCACGACAACCGACGTTGATGCACAAAGAGCCGACAAGGTCAGGTAACCGAGTTGCGGCGGGCAATCGATGACAACGACATCGTAATCCTGCTCCACGGTCGTCAGTACGGCCTGAATCCGCGCGAAAAACAGCGGACCGCTATCCTTGCCGCTCTGGCGGTTCGCCAGCGCCTGCGGGGTAACGTGCTCGAATTCCTGCAACTCTATATTCCCGGGAACGAGATCCAGACCCGGAAAATATGTTCCGCGAATGACCTCCGAAAGCGGGCGCTGTTCGTCGTCGTACCGGATGGCGCCATAGAGCGTGTCATTCCCGGTAAGGTCCAGTTCCGGCTGGTAACCGAAAAGCGCCGAAAGCGAAGCCTGCGGGTCGAGATCGATCGCAAGCACCCGATGCCCCGTCAGGGCCAGATACTGGGCGAGATGCGCCGCAGAGGTGGTTTTGCCTGAACCACCCTTGAAATTCGTGACAGAGATGACCTGCAGATGCTCGTTCTGCGCCGCATCCCGGCGCGGCAGGTAGGACTTCGCCTTGGCGACATTGCCCTTGGCTACCGCCTGTTCTGCAAGATGACTGCGCAAGGCATTGATGTCCGAGAGCGAGTAGAATCGGCGTCCGCCCGCACCCGTGTCGGGCTGCGGCCCTTCGCCTGCCAGGGACAGCTGGCGCAGATAACCATCGGACACACCAATGAGCTTGGCGGCCTCGCCGGAAGAGAAGCTACGCAGCGTCTTGCTTGCGAGCGGCGGAAAAAGCCGCTCACGCATCGCCTTGAGCTGCTCGGAAAGCGCGCGCGCATCGTTTGCGATGGCCTCGTCGGCAAGCTCTCGCGTTTCCCGCGCGAGATCGCCTTTCGAGTTCCGAATTTTTTCAGCCGATCCGGCCATCCTCAAACTCTCCCTGATGCTGCCTACGGGAGCGACATTCACGGTTACGGTCAACCGCGAATACAACTCGGCTCGGCAGCTCAATACGCCTTTTCGTCAAATCTACACCAAACACCGACAGTTACGCCGAATATCGGAAAATTCTGAAGGCACCGTTACAAGGTGCTTGCATGAGTGATTCGCGTCAAGGAATTTCTACTAAAGGAACAACCGGCGTCCTTTGCCGAAAGAGTGCGTATAAAATGATCTGATTCGGTCAATCGCGATTGGAGACAAGCAATGAAGCCTATCTGGGCGGTCGGACTGATGACCGGAACGGTACTCGACGGCAATATCGACGTCGCGCTCATCAAGACGGACGGAGAAAGCGTCGAAACCTTCGGCGCCTACACGCTTGCGCCCTATGCGGAAGATACCCGCCTTTTGCTCGAAGAAACATTGCGTCAGGCGCGAGGCTGGAATTTTGAAGGTCCGGAACCTCTGATTTTCAAGGATGCGGAAGCAGCGCTGACGCGCGCCCAGTCCACCGCCGTTCACGAGCTTGTCAAAGGCGCCGGACTGACCATAGAGGAGATCGGTGCCGTCGGTTTCCATGGGCAGACCGTGCTGCATCGCGCTCCGACCAAGGCGCGCCTGGGCGATACCCGACAGCTCGGCGACGGCCAGATGATGGCCGATTTTCTCGGAACAAAAGTCGTTTATGATTTCCGGACAGCCGATGTGCGAGCCGGCGGCCAAGGCGCTCCGCTGGCCGCCATTTATCACACCGCTCTATTGCGTGAGGTCGATCGAAGCGGCGACACCGCCATCCTCAATCTCGGCGGCGTCGGCAATATAACTTGGTGGGATGGCGAGGAACTTGTGGTCGCTTTCGACACCGGGCCGGCCAATGCGCCGCTCAACGATTTCATCAAGGGGCTTAGTCTTGGCGAGATGGATCGCGACGGCGCGCTCGGCGCATCAGGCACGGTGGACGAAGTGCGGCTCGAACGCCTTCTGCAGCATCCATATCTGACCGCAGCCTACCCGAAATCGCTGGACCGGTTCGATTTTACCGCCGCCATGGCAGATGGTCTGAACCCTGCCGATGGCGCGGCCACCCTTTCCGCCTTCACCGCATCCGCCGTCGGCAAGGCGCTCGACCTTCTGCCGCACAGGCCCAAGCGCCTGATCGTCAGCGGCGGCGGGCGGCGCAACCCCACGATCATGTCGATGATCGAAGAGAGGGCAAAGGTTCAGGCTGTTTCAGCCGATGGTTTCGGCTGGCGTGGTGATGCCGTCGAGGCCGAATGTTTTGCATTCCTCGCCGTGCGCGCTTTGCGTGGCCTGCCGATCAGCTTCCCGACAACGACCGGCGTTCCAGAAGCGCAGACCGGCGGCCGGATCGCCAATCCTTGAAGATTCTACACCAGTTTTTCTTATCCTGCCGAAAACGTGACCATAGCCAAAAATAAATCGATTTAAATAGCTTGAGGCCTGCGACACATAGTCCTAGTTATCCTGACGATTCTAAAACTGCATCGAGAGGCTTACACATGCAGATCGGAATGATGGGACTGGGCCGCATGGGCGGCAACATGGCAAGGCGCCTGATGCGTGCGGGCCATGAATGCGTCGCATACGACGTCAACCCGGCGGCAGTCGAGGCGCTTGTCGGCGAGGGCGCTATCGGCATCTCGTCCATCGAACAGTTCCTCGAAAAATTGACGCCCCCGCGTGCCGTATGGATCATGCTTCCGGCAGCGATCACGCCCGGCATCGTCGACAAGCTGGCAGCCTTCATGCAGCCCGGCGACATGATCATCGACGGCGGCAATTCCAACTACCGTGACGCGGTCGATCAGAGCGCCAAGCTTGCCGAGAAGGGTATTTCCTACATCGACGTCGGAACGAGCGGCGGCGTCTGGGGTCTTGAGCGCGGCTTTTGCCTGATGATCGGCGGCCCGGACGAGGCGGTCAAACATCTGGACCCGATCTTCGCGACGCTTGCGCCGGGAGCGGATCTGGATCCGTTGCTTCGTCCTGCGGAGCGCGGTTATCTGCATTGCGGCCCGAGCGGCGCCGGCCATTTCGTCAAAATGGTCCATAACGGCATCGAATACGGAATGATGCAGGCCTATGCCGAAGGCTTCAATGTGCTGAAACAGGCAAATGTCGGCAACGCCCATCGCGAGGCGGATGCGGAAACGACGCCGCTACCGGACAAGCAATATTACCAGTTCGACATGGATATCGAGGCGATCAGCGAAGTCTGGCGCCACGGCAGCGTTATCGGCTCGTGGCTGCTCGACCTCACGGCGGACGCTCTGAAGGTGGACCCGTCGCTCAGCAGCTTCGGTGGACGCGTTTCGGATTCCGGCGAAGGACGCTGGACGATGAAGGCCGCGATCGACATGGGCGTTCCGGTGCCGGTTCTGTCTGCCGCCGTGTTCAGCCGTTTCGACAGCCAGGGTAATGCCGAATACGCCAACAAGATGCTGTCGCTGATGCGCAAGTCCTTTGGCGGCCACGTCGAAAAGCCGCATGGCAAGTAAGACTCCCAATAAACAGACCTAAAACATCTGTTGACACGATAAACAATTGTCTGCATGGGTTTCGCAAGGAGCCCATGCAATGACCCATCCGCTTGCACCACAGGAAAGCGCCGTTCTGGCCTTGATCCGCGAAAACCCTTTCGTCGGACAGCAGGAAATTGCCACCGCTCTGGGGCTGGCCCGCTCGACGGTTGCCGCTCATATCGTTCAATTGATGAACAAGGGATATATCCTTGGACGGGGTTATGTTCTTTCGTCCGAAGTCCGCGCTTTCTGCATCGGCGGCGCCGTGCTGGACCGCAAATATCACGCCCGCACCAAGATCGTTCTGGAAACATCCAATCCCGTCGAAAGTACCCGTAGCCTCGGCGGCGTTGCCCGCAATGTTGCGGAAAATCTTGCCCGGCTCGGTTCCGCGACCGGCTTCATATCGATCGTCGGTGATGATGACGGCGGGCAGGCCCTGCTCAAATATATGCGCGAAATCGGGATCGACGTCAGTCAGGTCGTTACGACCAACGAACGCCCGACGGCCGAATATGCGGCAATTCTTGATGCAGCCGGAGACTTGGTTCTCGGCATAGCCGACATGAACATTTTTGACCTGTTCCAGCCGGATCATATCGAGCGTGCCTGGCCTCATCTCGCAGCCTCGAACTGGGTATTTGCAGACTGCAATCTTCCCGCTGAAGCGCTTTTCGCGCTGATAGACCGTTGCAAAAATGCGTCCTGTCATCTGGCGATCGATGCGGTGTCGACCCACAAGGTCATGCGCCTGCCGAAAGACCTGAACGGGATCGATCTCCTGTTCATGAATATCGACGAGGCGAACGCCATCCTCGGCCAGACGAACCCGCACACCTCCGAAGGCGCGAAACAGTCCGCATTGGCGCTGCAAAAAGCAGGCGCCGGCATGGCCGTGGTCAGCGCCGGGGCTCAGGGCATGGCGGTTGCCGGACGGGAAACCGTGGACTTCGTCAATGCCGTCAGGGCTGCCCCCGTCGACATGACCGGCGCGGGCGATGCGATGATCGCCGCGACACTTCATCGGCTGCTCGAAGGCGACGAGATTTTCGATGCGGCCCGCACCGGGGCGCTTGCCGCCACACTCACCACCGAATGTAATGCCAGCGTGCTCCCCGACCTGTCTGCCGAGCTTATCGAAGCCAATCGGCACAGGCTGACGAACTGAAAGGACAAGACGACATGCAACTGCTGAAGCCTAAGCTCAACAAGGAAGTCGCCGACGCGATTGCGAAGGGTGGACCGGTCGTGGCGCTCGAATCCACCATCATCACCCATGGCATGCCCTACCCGGCCAATCTCGAAACCGCCAAGGCGGTCGAGGATGTCGTGCGTGCCAACGGCGCCGTCCCGGCAACGATCGCCGTCATCGATGGCGAGCTGCGCGCCGGTATCGACGCCGACGAACTCGAAAAACTCGCCCAGGCCAAGGATGTCGTAAAGGCCTCCGGCCGCGACCTTGCCGTCGCCATGGTACGCAAGCAGACGGCCGGCACGACCGTTTCCGCAACGATGCTGCTGGCTGATCTCGCCGGCATCGAGATCTTTGCCACCGGCGGCGTCGGCGGCGTCCACCGCGGTGCCGAGCAGACCTTCGACATCTCTGCCGACCTGACCGAGCTCGGCCGCACGAAAACCGCCGTCGTCTGCGCCGGCGTCAAGTCGATCCTCGATATCGCCAAGACGCTTGAATATCTGGAAACCCAGCGTGTTCCCGTCATTGCCTATGGAACCGACGAATTCCCGGCCTTCTTCACCCGCAAGAGCGGCTACAAGGCCGATCACAAGCTGGACAGCGCCGCCGAGATCGCCAAGGCGATGTGGCTGCATCACCAGCTCGGAACCGGCACCGGTCTTCTGATCGCCAACCCGATCCCGGAAGCGGCGGCTCTCACGCCGAAATTCATCGACGGGACGATTGCCGACGCGGTTCGCGAAGCCGATGAACGCGGTATCGGCCGCAAGGAACTGACACCCTTCCTGCTTGCCCGCATCAACGAACTTTCCAAGGGCGAAAGCCTGAAGGCCAATATCGAGCTGGTGAAAAACAACGCGACGCTCGCAGCCAAGATGGCCGTCGCCTATTCGGCCTTCAAGAAGGGCTGACCGTCCGATGCATACGGCTGGGTCTCAACCCAGCCGTATATACGCAACCTCGCCCCGCTCGGCTGCCTCGATCGCATCCTCATAACCTGCGTCGGCATACCGGATGATGCCGAGCGACGTATCGTTGGTAATCGACATGTCGAGCCGCTCTGCCGCAGATTCCGTCCCGTCGGCCACGATCGTCACCCCGGCGCTGGTCATGTAACCGGCATAACCGCCGCCTCCGGAATGGATGACGACGAGATCGGCCATCGACGAGCAAAGCGTCATGGCGTTGATCAGCGGCCAGTCGGCAATCGCATCCGAGCCATCCTTCATGTTCTCGGTCATTATGTTCGGATGCGCCATCGCCCCGGCATCGAGATGGTCCCGCGAGAAGGCAATCGGCCCTTTCAGCTCGCCTTTCCCAACCAGTTCATTGACCGCCAGCGCCAGTTTCGTGCGTTCGCCATGACCAAGCCAGGCAATCCGTGCCGGAAGCCCCTCGAACGGCACATTTTCGCGCGCCAGCCTGATCCAGTTGGTGACGATATGATTGTCCGGGAATAGCTCCAGAACGAGATCGTCGATACGCGCGATATCGCTCTCTTCACCGGATAGCGCCATCCAGCGGAAGGGACCGATTGCGCGGCAGAAAAGCGGCCTCAGATAGGCCTCGGTAAAGATCGGGATATCGAAGGCGTTTTCGACGCCGCCCTCTCTGGCTTGGGTGCGAATGAGGTTACCATTGTCGAAAACCTCCGCCCCTCTTTCCTGCAGGGTCAGCATGGCGCGGACATGATCGGCGATCGAGGCACGGCTCGCCGCCATCAGTTGCCCCTGCCCTTCCTTTCGAAGCCGTCGTACTTCCTCGAGGCTCATGCCTTTCGGAACATAGCCATAGACGAGATCATGTGCGGAAGTCTGGTCGGAGACAACGTCCGGCACGATCCCGCGCTTGACGATCTGCGGATAGATATCAGCCGCATTGCCGACGAGGCCGATCGACACTGCTTGCTTTTCATTCACCGCCGCATCGATCATCGCCAGCGCGGTATCGAGATCGGACGCGACCTCATCGAGAAAACCGATAGCCTTGCGCTTGGCGACACGTTCGGGATCGATATCGACGACCAGGATCGCCGCCCCCGCCATGCGGCCGGCAAGTGGCTGCGCACCGCCCATGCCGCCCAGCCCGGCAGTCAGCACGAACCGCCCTGCAAGCGTACCGCCGAAGCGCTTTTCGGCGATCCGCATGAAGATCTCATAGGTCCCCTGGATCACGCCCTGGCTGCCGATATACTGCCAGGCGCCGGCCGTCAGCCCGCCCCAGCAGATCAGCCCCTTTTTCTGCAGCTGGTAGAAATATTCCGCCTTCGCCCATTGGCCGACGATATTGCAGTTCGCCATGATCACCAGTGGCGCCTTTGCATGTGTCTTCAGCAACCCGACCGGCTTGCCGGACTGGATGATCAGCGTCTGATCCTCGTCCATCTCCTTCAAGGCCCTGACAATCGCATCATGCGCGGCCCAGTTACGCGCAGCCTTCCCGAGCGCCGCATAAACGATGAGATTGTCGGGATCCTCGCCAACCGAGAGAACGTTTTCAAGAAGCCTCAGCAACGCCTCCTGCCGCCAGCCTTTGGCGCGCAGCTTCGGTCCGCCGGGGATCGGAAATTTCGGATGGCGCGGGTTCGGCTTAGACACGGTGTTCTCCTCACCCCAATGCGTAATCGGCGATGCTGATCCCGAGCGCCTTCTCGACGGTCGGGTAGACTGACGGATCCTTGACGCTCGACGAAAGCGGAATGATCGTCTTCGGCACATGCAGCAGAAACACCGGCATTCCGACCTGCAACTGTCCAACGCTCATTGGCTCGCCTTCCGGCGACAAGGTCGAGATGATGTCCGGAAAAGTTGCGAGCCGGTTGCCGCCGGCATCATCCACCGCCATGTATTCGTTCATCACATGCAGCGTCACGGCCTTGTCGCCGCGACCGACCGTGATCGTGCCGACATCGAAAGCCTCGTTCGTATAGACAACCGATTTTGAGCTGACCTCGCCCTCGGCGATGATCGACCCGCCTGTCGTCTTGACGATCGCGTCAATGATCGCATGCCCTCCCCTGGCATCCGCCTCGATGATCGCTTCGCCGAGCTTCAACGCGAGACTGATACCGCCAAGCGCCGCATTGCGGCGAACATAAGAGGCCCGCAGCGGATTGCGGCAGGAGGCGATAAATCCGCCCGACATGTCGGATGCCGTGCGAAGCACCGGCGAGACCTTGGCGGTCGCGCCGCGAATAACCAGTTCGATATAGCGGTTCTCGGCACGATTGCCGCCAACTGCTGTCTGGATCATTTGTTCCGGCGAATTGGCCATGCCGATCGACCCCATGTCGCCGGTCGGATGGGCACGCACGTCACCGACAGCATCGAGCACCTTGGTGCCAAGAATTGCGGACGGAAGCCAACCGTTCAGCGTCGATGACTTGCCGTTCTGGCCGATCATCAGGGCCGAAATCTTTTCTCCCAACGCATCCTGCAGAAGCTGAACGGCCTTGACGTAATCGACACCCTGCATTTCCCATGCGGTCGTGGAAGCGGGTGCACCGATGGCCGCCGCCGTTGCCACCCAGTCGTCATCATCCAGTTCGTCGATCGTGATCAGTTCCGGCTTGCCGATGCTGACCGCGACATAGCCCAGCATGCGGCCATGATCGGACCAGCCGCCGCCGCCGGCCGCATAAACGGAACCGCCGCGAACGGCCGCCTCGACATCCTTCTCCGTCAGTATGCGCCCCATGCCGTCTCCCTATCTTTTATCCAGATCCAGAATTGCCTCGTAAAGAACGGCCGCACCGAGAGTGATCGCATCATTTTCCGACCATTCTTCCGCAGCATGGCTGCGCCCGTCCTTGCTGGCGATGAAGATCATCGCAGCAGGCGCCACCTTTGAAAGGAAGGCGGCGTCATGGCCGGCGCCAGACACCATCGGCCGGGTGGTAGCGCCGATCCGCGCAGCGCTCGAGGCCAGAACATCCGTCACCATCCCGGACATAGGTGTCGGGGCCGCATTGGAAACCCTGCGCGGTTCCGCAATCTTCACATTCCGTTTCGCAGCCGTCTGCGCACAAAGCGCAGACAAGGCCGCTACGAATTCGTCCATGAGAGCAGGATCGACGGCCCGGGCATCGATCAGCATCCGAACATGGGATGGAATGACATTCGCGGCATTCGGCTCCATCGAAAACTCACCAACGGTGCCTGCAAAATAACTCGATCCGAGAGCCAACTCGTTGGCGATACGTTCAATGCCGAGCACAAGGTAGGATGCGGCCCCCAAGGCGTCGTAACGCGCATTCATCGGTGTGGTGCCAGCATGGTCGGCACGGCCTTCGACCAGGATCTCGAAGCGGGAAATCCCGGTAATCGCCCCGACGATACCGATATCGATTCCCTCCCGCTCAAGCACTGTACCCTGCTCGATATGCAATTCCAGAAAGGCCCTGATATCATCGCGCCCGCCGATTTGCGCCGGGTCGCCACCGACCTCGCGAATCCCTTCGGCCAGATCTATACGCCTTCCCTCGGCCTCGGCCGCGCGCTCCAGCCACTCGCCAGGACGAACACCGGTCATGCCTCGGCTGCCGATGCAGGAGACGCCGAAAATCGAGACTTCTTCCGCCAGAAAATCGACGATTTCCAGATCGTGTTCCAGTTCGATCCCCGCATCGCTGAGCGCGCGCGCCACTTCAAGCGCCGCAATCACGCCGGCGATCCCGTCGAAACGACCGCCATTTGGCACCGTATCCGTATGCGAGCCCAGCATCAGCGTGCCGCCACCCGTCTTTCCTTTTCGACGACCAATCAGGTTACCGGCAGCATCGATACGCGTCTCAAGACCCGCATCACGAAATGCCTTTTCCACATAGGCGCGTCCCTTGAGGAACATCGGCGTGAATGCGCGACGCGTCCATGGTCTGTCGGGTTCGGTGATATTGGCCAGAGCGTCGATATCTGCCGCGATACGGCCGGCATTGACGACGAGATTGGAAGTCATATGGCATGATCCTAAAATGAAATGCTGGCCGTAGATCGGGCGAAGCATCCGCGCCGACTCGGCACCTGGCTTCGCTCATCTCCTCGATGAGTATCCAGAGAAGATAGGTTTACGAAACCACGCAAGGCAAGCTGATTTGATCGGAAATCGGCCTACCGATTGCGGCGATCATCAGCCCCGACGCGACACGTGGGAAAGCCCGATTGAAGCCGTTGACGGCTCCGAAAACATCGGTCATTTGTATAGGCAATAAAAAGAACAGCGATAAAATTCGCTGTCACACGGTGGGAACAGCCGAACTGCGGTCCTTAAGGTAGAACAACGCGGAGAAATCACCAATGCTCAAAAGACAAATGATGAAGGCTGTCGCCGCTGGCGCCCTTCTGCTTGCCACGTCGTTTTCGGCCCATGCTGAAGACGTGCTGGCCAAGGCCAAGGCCGCAGGCGTGTTGAAAGTCGGCACGGAAACAGCATTCGCTCCCTTCGACTTCATCGACGCCGGCGAACACAAGGGCCTGAACGTCGATTTCTTCGAGGCGCTCGGAAAGGACCTTGGCGTCAAGATCGAATGGGTCGAACTGCCCTGGGATAGCGTTCTGCCAAGCCTTGAAGCCGGCAAGTTCGATGTCGTTGCCGGTCCAGCAACCATCACCAAGGCCCGTATCGCCCGCTACCGCATGAGCGCCCCGGTCGCCGAAGCTTCCGTCGCGATCCTCAAGAAGGCAGGTGACACCTCGATCACCAAGCCGGCCGACATTGCAGGCAAGGCCGTCGGCGTCGGCAAGGCGACCGCACAGCTGGCACAGTTGCAGGAATATTCCGCAACGCTTCCAGAAAAGGTCAACGTTCGCGAATATGTCTCGTTCAACGACGCTTATGCCGACCTTGCCACCGGCCGTGTCGTTGCTGTCGCGAACTCCCTTCCGAACATCGCCTTCGTTGCCAAGCAGCGCAACGGCGCATTCGAAGTTGTGACCCCGGCTTTCGGCAAGAAGACCTATTTCGGCTTCATCGGCACCAAGGATGACGACCACAAGTCGCTGCTCGATTACATCGACACCGAAATTCTTGCGATGAAGAAGGACGGCCGCCTGGGCAAGCTGCAGGAAAAGTGGTTCGGCACGACGTTCGATACGCCGGACTCGGTGCCTGAGCCGGCATTCTGATCCTCAGTCGATTACGGGGATGTGCTTAGCGCGTCCCCTGATCCCTCGTTCCTTCCGTTTCGCCCTGCGCACCGCGCCGGCGACCAACGAAGCGTAGCCGATGACGCCAAAACTTTTCACGCTGCTTCTGGAGGCGGCTCTCTCGACCCTTGGCATCAGCCTGGTGTCGATCGCGATCGGGTTCGTGATCGCCATGCTGCTCTCTGCCGCGCTGCTGTCGGGCAAGTCGATCTATATCCTGCCGGCAAGGCTGTTCATCAGCTTTTTCCGCGGCGTGCCGCTGCTGGTCCAGCTTCTGCTCATCTATACGCTGTTGCCGGTGATCGGCATCAATGTTCCCGGAATTGTCGCCGCGATCGTCGGCCTGTCACTCTGCACGGCTGCCTATCAGGCTGAAAACCTGCGTGGCGGATTTGCCAGCGTTCCGCCTGGTCTGATTGAAGCCGCCGATGTCGCAGGCTTTACTGGTGCCCAGACATTCATCCGCATCCGCGCGCCCATCGCTCTTAGGCTAACATTTCCGGCACTGGTGAATGAGGCGATCATGATCCTCAAATCCTCCTCGCTCGTGTCGGTGGTGGGGATTATCGAGATCACCAAGATGGCTCAGGATCTTGCCTCCAGCACCTATCAGCCGATCCCGATCTTTGCTTCCGCGGCGCTCATCTATTTCGTCATCAACTCCGCAATCGCGCTTCTTGGCCGCTATGCCGAACGCTCTCTGAAGGGAGCTTCGGCATGATGTTCGACCCGCAAGTCATTATCGAAAAACTGCCGGAAATCGGCAGCGGGCTGTTCGTCACCCTTTGGCTCTGGATCGCCGGCGTGCTCGGCGGGGTCGTGGCAGGCTTCATCGTCGCCACTGCGCGACGCTTCGGCGGCAAGATCGTCAATGCCGTGCTCGGCACGATCGTGGAAGTGCTGCGCGGCACCCCGTTCCTGATCCAGATTTTTCTTCTCTATTACGGCGGCCCGTTCGTCGGCCTGATGCTCGATCCCATCCCCTGCGGATTGATCGGGCTTACCGTCTATAGCGCGGCCTATTACAGCGAGGTGTTCCGCGCCGGTTATGCTTCGGTCCCGGTCGGCCATGTCGAAGCCGCAGCCTGCCTGGGCATGACGCGGTTCCAGACGATCAGCCGGATCCAGGTGCCGGAAATGGCGCTGATAGTTCTGCCGCCCGCCATCAACCTCGCGATCATCCTGCTCAAGGAGTCCGCCGTCTTGTCGATCATCACGGTGCCGGAACTGACCGCCACCGTCAGCGCCATCGGCTCGCAGCAATACGCCTTCCTCGAAGCGATCTTCATCCTGGCGATCGTCTACTGGATCATCGTTGAACTCACAGACCGGCTCGGCCGCGTGGCCGAAAATCGTCTCTCCCGACTGAGGTTTTCGAAAGCATGAGTGTACCAGCCATCGCCATCCGCAAACTCGTAAAGCGGTTCGGAGAAACCACCGTGCTGCAGGACATCGATCTGGAAATCCCGGAAGGCAAGGTTTCCTGCCTCATCGGTCCGTCTGGTTCAGGCAAGAGCACATTGCTGCGCTGCCTCGCTTTTCTGGAAGAAGCAACCAGCGGCATGATCACCATCAACGGAGAGGCCCTGGGCTTTTTCGAGGACGCCAATGGCCGCCGCGAGCGCCTGCCCGCCAACCAGATCCGTGCGGTTCGCACGAAGACAGGCATGGTCTTCCAGCAATTCAATCTCTGGCCGCATATGACCGCGCTCGGCAATGTTAGCGAAGCCCTGAAGCTCGTCCGCAAGGTGCCGAAAGCTGAGGCGGAGGAACGCGCCATGGTGCAGTTGCGCAAGGTCGGGCTGGAAAACCGCGCCGGACATTACCCGTCGCAGCTTTCCGGCGGCCAGCAGCAACGCGTGGCGATTGCCCGGGCGCTCGCGCTGGAACCGAAAATCATGCTGTTCGACGAGCCGACCTCCGCGCTCGACCCGGAATTGACCGGTGAAGTGCTCAACGTTATGCGAGACTTGGCGAGCGAGGGCATGACGATGGTTGTCGTCACCCACGAGATCGGCTTTGCCGCCAGCGTCGGCCAGCAGATCAGCTTTCTCGATCACGGAAGGCTGTTGTTCTCAGGACCGCCAGCGGAAATCTTTGCCAAGCCGCGCCACCCACGACTGGAGCAATTTCTCGACACCTATCTCGATCGCGGCGCCAGCATGCTCGCATGATTGACGCGGATATTACTGCCGACACTATTTCCGAGACGCCGCTTTCGCTTCATCAGCGAATACTTCTCGATATCGAGCAGAATATCCTAACTGGCCGCTGGCAACCCGGCTTCAAGATCGCATCGGAACAGCAACTGGCCTTGCAATACGGCTGTTCGCGCATGACCGTGAACAAGGTCGTGACACAGCTGGCACGCGCCGGGCTGATACAGCGGAAGCGCAAGGTCGGCAGTGTCGTTCTCCCCCAGAAGGCGCAAAGCGCAATTCTCGAAATCTACGACATTCGCGAAGAGGTGAAGGCGAAAGGTGAAATCTATAGCCACCGGATTCTGAGCCGCACGGTAAGGCCGGCGAACAGTGAGGAGGCCGAGCGCCTCGACATCCCGCGTAAGAGAGCGATCGCCGATATTACCTGCCTTCACTATGCGGGCGCACATCCCTTCTGCCTCGAGCAGCGTCTGATAAATCTGGAAGTCGTGCCGGATGCGAGAGGAGAAACATTCGAAACCCTGTCTCCCGGCCCCTGGCTACTCGATCATGTGCCATGGAGCGCCGCCGAGCACCGGATTGCGGCCCGCGGCGCCGGCTCCGCGGAAGCTGATTATCTCACCATCCCTATCGGCAGCCCTGTCATGGTTGTCGAGCGTCAGACATGGCGGCTCGATCAGTCGGTGACGTCGGTTCGGCTGACCTATCCCGGCAAAAGCCACACGCTCACCGCCCGCTTCACCCCATCTCAGGCGGGCTGAAACACGAAGACTATCAAGAGGAGTCGAGGAACCATGGCCCGCGAAGACAAGCTGAAACTTGGAACCTTTGTCTATACGTTCGGCTTCAACCCGGCGAGCTGGCTGCATCCTGCAGCCGATGTCAATGGTGCAAACAAAATCGACCACCTGCTTAATGTCGCCCGCATTTCGGAAGAGGCCAAGCTCGACTTCATGTTCGTGGCGGACTCACCGGCCGCCGCGATCGGCGATCCGGAAGCTCTATCCCGCTCGCCGACAAAGATGAACCGGTTCGAACCCCTGACGCTGATCACGGCCCTTGCGGCCATGACGGAGAAGCTCGGATTCGTGGCGACAGCCTCGACCAGCTACTATGAGCCTTACAACATCGCCCGCATATTTTCGTCCATCGATCATTTAAGCGGTGGCCGGGCCTGCTGGAACGTCGTCACCTCCGACCACGACGAAACCGGCTATAATTTCAATCGCGAGGGGCTCGATCCGCATGCGATCCGCTATGAGCGCGGCGAGGAATTCGTCGATGTCGTTTTCGGCCTCTGGGACAGTTTCGAGCCGGACGCCCTGCTGCTCGATCGTCAGGGCGGCGTCTATTACGACAAGGACAAGCTGCACACGCTGAACCACAAGGGCAAGCATTTCCAGGTTCGCGGACCGTTGAATATCGCCTCGACCCCACAAGGGCGACCTGTCATCGCCCAGGCAGGCGGCTCGGAAGCGGGGATGGAGCTTGCTGCCCGAACCTCGGAAATCGTCTTCAGCCTGGCCTCCAGCATCGAGCGCAACGGTTCATTCTATCGCAATGTCAAAAGCCGCATGGCGAAGTATGGCCGCATCGAGGATGACCTGAAGATGATGCCGGGCATTGTCGTCAATGTGGGAGAAACGAAAGCGGAAGCCCAAGCCAAGGTCGATTTCCTGATCAACAACCTTCACCCTGATGTCGGCCGCTGGATGCTGGGCGAATTTCTGGAAACGGATCTTTCCGGCGCAGAACTCGACAAGCCCTTCCCAATGGAACGCCTGCCGCAGCAGCCGAAGGGCTCGAAGGCATTGTTCGAGGAACTGACCGACTTCATCAAACAGGGCCACACGCTGCGCCATCTGATCCACCACTATGCGGAAAAGAGCACCGGCAACGGTATTACCGGCACGCCAAAGGAAATCGCCGATTTCATGGAAGAATGGTTCGAGGCGCGCGCCGCCGACGGCTTCATTCTGATGTTCCCGACATTGCCGGCAAGCCTGACCGACTTTACCAAACTCGTCTTGCCGGAACTTCGCCGCCGCGGGCTTTTCCGTGAAGAGTACGAGGGCTCAACACTTCGCGAAAATCTCGGCCTTTCAATGCCCGCCAATCGCCACGCTGCGGCCCGCCAGAAGGGTTGAGGAAAGACATAAGAAAAGGCGCCCGCGATGTCACGGGCGCCTTCTCGATCTTCGACCTAATGTCAGTTGAGAATGCGAACGACCGTGTGCGTCTGCGGATCTACGATAACGCGTTGCTGGTTGACCACCGCATAGGCATAGGTCGGATCTTCCGGCACAGGCGTCAACACCACCTGCTGCGGAATGGGGCGACCGACCACCACCTGTTCCTGGACGACGACCGACTGTGCCGGCATCGGCTGGGTCTCTACGTAACGCACGACGCGTTCCGGCGGCGGGTCGATTGCCGTGCCGGCTGCAGCGCCAACGATGCCGCCAACCGCAGCGCCGACCGGGCCGCCGACGATTGCGCCGGTGACGGCACCACCGACGGCACCGTTTACAGTGCTCTGCTGGGCCAGGGCACCGGTGGCGAAGGCTGCAATGGCAGCGGATACCAGGATCATCTTTTTCATCACAGAACTCCTTGCTTGCGATGGCAGGAAAACGTGAAGAATGCGGAGCCGTTCCCATACGGGACCTTTGCGTTTGAGGATGCGACTTTGGTCCCGCCGGACACATTAGTGGTCATGCGATCCCATTGACGCCGTGAAGCCGAGCCTTAATTATCTTCTTCTGATGCAGCCACCGAGGCTTTCGTGCGCCTACCCAACGTTATTGCTTTTTGGACCGGACAGTCGCTCGCCCGCCAGTTTCTGCTTGCCGGCGGGTTAATCTCGATTATCGCGACATTGATCGTGGGTACTTTCGTTGCCAGCCTCATTGAAGAGGCCGTAACGCGGAACTCCGCCGCATCGACTGCTCTTTACGTCGACAGCATCATCGCTCCGATTTTGCCGGACATGACGACCACGGAAAAGCTCGATGAGTCGATAGAACGCGTGCTCGACGAGACACTGTCACAGGGAGCGCTCGGTCAACGCCTCATTTCCTTCCGCCTATGGCGCAAGGACGGCACGATCCTGTACGCCAATGACAAGACGCTTATGGGGAAGAAACTTGCTCCAAGCGAAGACCTGAAGGCGGCGTTTTCCGGTAAGATGGTGTCAGAATTCAACCAAATCGATCCGGAGGAAGCGGAAGCGCTGGGTAACCAGACGCGACCACTCCTCGAAATCTATAATCCCGTGTTGCAGCCATGGTCAGGCGAAGTCGTGGCGGTATCGGAATTCTATGAAGTGGCAACCGATTTCGAGCGCAGCCTCCAGAGCGCAAGACTACGCACCTGGCTGGCGGTCATTGCGGTGATCGCGGCGATCTTCTCGCTGCTGTCGCTGATCGTCTTTCGCGGCAGCCGGCTCATCGAGCTGCAACGCGGCCTTCTCAATGCCCGGGTCGGTGAGCTTTCGCATCTTCTCAAGCAGAACCGGGAACTGCACTCGCGCGTTCAGAAGGCAAGCCAGCAAACGACCGCCATTAACGAACGTTTTCTAAGGCGGCTGGGAGCCGATCTCCACGACGGGCCGGCGCAGCTTATTGCCTATGCATCCCTTCGGATCGACAGCCCCGCCATTCTCGGCGCCCAGGCACTTCGCGAAACGCGCGAGGCAGAGGTCACCTCGATCAAGAAGAGCCTGCAGGAAGCGATGAGGGAAATCCGCAGCATTTGTCACGATCTCATCCTTCCAGAGATCGAGACCGCGAACTTCCAGGATGTGATCCTGCAGGCAGTTCAGCGCCACCGGGAACGGACCGGCGTTTCGATTGCCCTTACAATGGCCGCAGTCGAGTGGCAGCCAAGCCCTGCGGAAAAAATCTGCGTCTACCGCTTTGTTCAGGAGACGCTTAACAATGGCTGGCGGCATGCGGGAGGATCGGGCCAGAAAGTGCTGCAACGTTTGGAAGAGCATTGCGTTGTGGTGGATGTCATCGACACCGGCCCCGGTTTCGATCCGACACAGATCAAGCCGACGAGCCTTGGCATCGCCGGTCTGAGGGAACGGATCGAGAGCCTCGGAGGGCGGTTCGAGATCGTTTCGAATAGCAGCGGTACGACAGTGACGATGACTTTGAAGATTTGCGAAACGGAGAAAACTTGATGACGGATCTGCGGGTTGCCGTATGCGACGATCACCCTCTTTTCAGGGAAGGCGTTGCGCGCACATTGACCGAACTCGGCTTCGACATCGTGGCTGAGGGGGGAAGCCGCGACGATGCAATCGAAATCGCCCAGCGGCACCAGCCCGACATTCTGCTGATGGATATCTCGATGCCGGGTGGCGGCCTTGGTGCAATCGGCCCCATCCTTGCCGAGCGGCCCGACCAGAACATCGTGATGCTGACGGTATCGGAAACCAGCGATGATATCCGCCAGGCGCTACAGGACGGCGCAAAGGGTTATGTGCTCAAAGGGATCGGATCAGGCTCGCTTGCGGAAATCCTCCGCTCGGTTGCCGCCGGTGAAGGATATGTGGCGCCGGCGCTTTCCGCCAAGCTCCTGGCAGAGCCGCCGGCCTCGGCCAACGAGGACAGCCTCTCCGCTGCCATGCGCGACCTGACGATACGCGAACGCGAGGTCTTGGGTCTCGCGGCCGAAGGCCTGAGCAACAAGGCAATCGCCATCGAGCTCGATCTGCATGAGAAGACGGTCAAGCATCACATGACGCGCATCTTCGCCAAGCTTAACGTGACCAACAGAACCGCCGCGGCAATCGCCTGGAATGAGGCGGCACGAGAAATCTCCGGGCGTACGCTCTCCTCGTAGGCGAAACCAGCAATCCGGCGGGCCGTCCGGAAATGATGGCTCGCAGATCACTCACTTTATCAATGAGCGCAATCTGTCGAGATCGGATTTCGTGGCGGCGCGATTGACGATCGTCCTGCCACTTCGATCGCGCATGACATAACGGCCTCGATCATTCACCTCTTCGGCAATACCGCTGCCGTGCCTCACCCGGATGCCACGATTGTCGACATTGACGTCGTCTTTTTGAGAGCGGCTATCCGTTGTTCTCGCCTCCGCCGCGGTATCGGCGCTGCGATCGCGATTGCCCCGGCCACCATTACCCTCTCGGCTCTCAGCACCACCGCTCCTGCCGGAATTACCGGAACTGCCGCCGCCTTCACGGCCGCCTCCGCCTCCTCCGTTTCCACCACCCTGTCCGCCATTACGTGCCATCGCGGACTTCGCGCCAAACAACACAACACCCGGGAGAAAGGCAAGCATCAGGCCTGAAATAATCTGTCGGCGGGAGCGAATGGCAACCTCCATCGGACAAGCGTCAGTAACTGCACCCTACTAGCATTCAACATTTGAGCCCAGCCATAGTTCCGCCATGAGACCTTTGCGAATGCCCGAATTGGACCATGGTCCAACCATGTTTACAGATATCGCGTTTCAATCAACTGCATTCCCACCGCCGCCCTGCTCCTTTTCAAAAAGCGACCATGCCGCAATGAAGAGCGCTGCAATCAGGGGGCCGATGACAAAACCGTTGACGCCGAAAAGAGAAATCCCGCCAACGGTCGAGATCAGCACGACATAGTCCGGAAGCTTCGTTTCCTTGCCGACCAGCGGTGGTCGAAGGATATTGTCGATGAGACCGATCACGAACACACCGACTGCAACGATGACAGCAGCCTTCAAAACCTCGCCCGCGACGGCAAGATAGATCGCCGTCGGCACCCAGACGAGGGCAGCGCCAACGGCAGGCACGAGGGACAAGATGACCATCAGGACGCCCCAGAGAAGTGCCGGCTGCACGCCCAGCAACCAAAAGGTAACGCCTCCAATGACGCCTTGAATGATGGCGATGATGATATTACCACGAACCGTCGCCCGCACGACCGAGGCAAATTTTGCCATGAACTGCGTCGTGTGCTCATCGCTTAGAGGCGCCGCGCTTCGGATTGCAGCCGCCAGCGAGCGTCCATCACGAAACAGGAAGAAAAGCAAATAGAGCATCAGACCAAAGGCAATGAAAAACTCTGCAGTGCTCTGGCCAAAATTCAATGCCCGCCCAGCAAAGAAGCTTCCGCCTTGCATGAGCGATGACGAAAAGCGATCGCGGAGGGCGGCGAAGCCTCCAGTCTCGATGGTCTGCAGCCAGTCCTGCATGAAGGCGGGAAGAGCCGTCACGACCTCGTTAAGCATCCGGTTGAGATCGATCTGTCCGCTCGAGACCCTCTGATAGAGACCGGTTCCCTCCTGAATGAGCGAAGCCAGGATGGCCAGACCCGGCAGGATCACGAGGCAGAGGCAGATCAGCACGGAGAGAACGGCGGCACTATTACGCCGCCCGCCAAGCGCTTCTTCCAGCTTGGCATAGAGCGGGAAAAAGATGATAGCGAAGATTACCGCCCAGAAAACCGCCGAATAGAAAGGGATGAGGATTGCGATGAATGCCAGCGTCACAAAGACAAGCAGAATATAAAAGCTGACACGCTGAACCACGAATATCCCATCCTGCATCTGAACGTTTTTCCGCAGACAGAGATAACGCGTAAAACCGATCCGTCTACAGGTCTTAGTCTGCAGACGGACCGCTCACAGGTCTTTTACATTTCTACAGCCGCAACATTTGCGGCCATCATCAGGCCTGAGTGTAGGCAGTCTTCACCACGGTAAAGAATTCGGCGGCATATTTGCCCTGCTCGCGCGAACCAAACGACGAAGCCTTGCGTCCGCCGAAGGGCACGTGGAAATCGACACCCGCCGTCGGCAGGTTGACCATCACCATGCCGGCTTCCGAGTTGCGCTTGAAATGCGTCGCGTATTTCAGGCTTGTCGTCGCAATGCCGGCCGAGAGGCCGAAAGGCGTATCATTGGCCATTGCCAGCGCCTCGTCATAATCCTTGACGCGAATGAGGCTGACGACCGGGCCGAAGATTTCCTCACGGCTGATGCGCATCTGGTTGGTCGCTTCGGTAAATAGCGTCGGCTGCAGGAAAAAACCGGGCGTGTCACGCTCCAGACGCTCGCCGCCGAAAGCGAGCTTGGCACCTTCCTTGACGCCGATCTCGATATAGTCAGTGTCCTGCTTCAGCTGACGCACGTCGACAACCGGGCCGATATGGGTTTCGGGCCTCAGCGCATGCCCTACCTGAATGCTCTTCATCCGTTCGGTCAGCGCGTCGACGAACTTGTCATGGATGCCTTCGGTGACGATCAGGCGGGAAGACGCCGTGCAGCGCTGGCCGGTCGAGAAGAAGCCGGAGTTTGCCGCGGCCTCCACGGCGACACCAAGATCCGCGTCGTCGAGAACGATCATGGGGTTCTTGCCGCCCATTTCCAGCTGGAACTTGCGGTTATGCTCGATCGAGGCCGCCGCCACACGCTTGCCCGTGCCTGTAGAGCCGGTGAAAGTGATGCCGGCAATGTCCGGGCTGTCGAGCATCGTCTGGCCGACAACCGAACCCGGTCCCATCACCAGATTGAGCACGCCCTTGGGAAGGCCGGCGCGGTGCAGGATGTCGACGATCGCCCAGGAGCAGCCGGGCACGAGTTCCGCCGGCTTGAATACCACCGTGTTGCCGTAGCAGAGCGCCGGCGCAATCTTCCAGGCCGGAATGGCGATCGGAAAATTCCACGGGGTGATGATGCCGATGACGCCGAGCGGTTCGCGCGTGATCTCGACCCCGATGCCGGGCCTTGCCGATGGCAGGACTTCGCCAGCCAGCCTCAGCGTCTCACCGGCAAAGAAGTCGAAGATCTGAGCGGCACGCGTGACTTCGCCGATCCCCTCTGCCAGCGTCTTGCCTTCCTCGCGGGAGAGAAGCGTGCCGAGTTCCTGCTTGCGCGCCAGGATTTCGTCGGCGGTCTTTTTCAGGATCGCATGACGCTCAAGAATTCCGGATCGGGACCATGCCGGAAAAGCAGCCTTTGCTGCAGCAATCGCTTGGCTGACGTCATCGGCCGTTGCCTGCGCGTAAAGCCCGACAATGTCATTGGTATCGGACGGATTGACGTTTTCCGAGCCCGTGCTGCCGACCCACTCGCCGGCGATGAGATTTTGATGGATGGTCATGCTTTTTCCTTCCCAAGCGGCTTTTCAATCCAGCGGATATGGCCGCAACATATGAATGGAGGGCATCCTTGATGCGATGTTATCAATTGTCGTCGGGATGACCAGCGCCGGCGAATGCCCCGCCCTGGTAGATCACCATAGGGTCGTTCGGATCTTGCTCGCCGGTCGCAGCCTCGACTTCTGCGCGCCACTTTTCCGAACTGTCCTGCGGCTCCCAGCCGAGAAAATCGACGTTGCTATTGTCCCACCACGTCTGCTGGTTCGCGGATGCGCCATAGACGATCGTGTGCGCCAGTTTCGGGGTGAGGAACGCCCTCTCGCACAAGGAAACGAAATCGCGATAACTCAGCCAGCTTGCCATCATGCGCGGATTGAGCGGCCTGTCGAAGCAGGAGCCGATGCGCAATGACAGCGTCTCCTGCCCGAACTTGTCGTAATACATGCTGGCGACAGCCTCGCCGAAAACCTTGGAAACGCCATAGAGTGAATCGGGACGCGGGTAGACCGTGTTGTCGATCTTTTCATCCTGGCGGTAGTAACCGACGACGTGGTTGGAACTGGCAAACACGATGCGCGGTTTGCCCTGATGCCTGGCGGCCTCATATAGGTTGTAGAGACCGATAATATTGCCCTGAAGAACAATATCGAAGGACCGCTCGACGGATACTCCGCCAAGATGAATGACGCCGTCCACGCCTTCAAGGAGCCGCAAAACCCCTTGGGCATCAGCTAGATTGCATCTGACGAATGTTTCCTTTGGTCCGAGGTCAAAGACGTCACCAAGGTCTGACAATACGACCTTTTCCGCCAACTGCGACAGCAGCGGGCGGATGTTCTGACCGACTCCACCCGCGGCGCCCGTCAGCAACAATTTCTTCAGCATATATCCTCCCCAGGACAGGCATCACCGACACTTTATCGGCGTTGTCATACATGACAGCCAAATACATACTACAAGTGGGAAGTATGGCGTCAACAAGTTTATCATTGACGCCTTAAATTCATGCGGGCAGTGGGACTTGCCTCCTACCAAAGATCGGCGTGGCGGTTCACGTCCTTGTAGAGGAGGTAACGGAAACGGCCGGGACCACCGGCGTAACATGCCTGCGGGCAGAAGGATCTCAGCCACATATAGTCCCCGGCCTCGACCTCTACCCAATCCTGGTTGAGGCGATAGACCGCCTTGCCTTCGAGGACATAGAGACCGTGTTCCATGATATGGGTTTCCATGAACGGAATGACGGCGCCAGGCTCGAATGTAACGATGTTCAGGTGCATGTCGTACCGAACATCCGACGGATCGATGAAACGCGTCGTCGCCCAGCGGCCCTCGGTATCCGGCATCGGATCCATGACGCATTCGTCCTCATGCGTGAAGATAGCCGGAGGCGCCTCCAGCCCTTCCACCACCTTGAATGCCTTGCGCACCCAGTGAAAACGGCAGGGCTTGTCGCCTTCACCGTGCAAGGTCCATTTCGAACCGGCAGGAAGATAGGCGAATGATCCCTCGCGCAGACGATGCGAGACGCCCTCGAAGTCGATCGTCAGATCGCCGGTTACCACGAATATAGCTGCGGAGGCCCGGATATCCGGCTCAGGGCGCAGGCTGCCACCACCGGGCAAAACCTCGACGATATATTGCGAGAATGTCTCGGCAAAACCGGACAGCGGACGACTGATGATCCACGCCCGCGTCTTTTCCCAATGCGGCAGAACGCTGGTGACGATGTCGCTCATCACCGTCTTCGGAATGACCGCGTAGGCAGTGGTGAAAACGGCCTTGCTGGAGAGAAGTTGCGTCTGAGGCGGCAGTCCGCCCACCGCACTGAAATACTTGCTGTCAGTCATGTCTGTTTCCTGATTATGCTGACTACGGTTTAAGCGCACCTCCCCGATTCATCAATCGGCAAACCACCTCCCCTTCGCGCTTGCTAAGAGGTTGCCAGGTCCGAAACAGCATCTCAAGCGGGCTGAACAAGATTGGCCATGAGCCGGAACGCGCCCGGAACGAGGCGATCCATCTGGTGATGCAAGGTGAGACTGACATGCGTGTGCCTGCCCTTGCCAATCTCGGCGGAAAGCAGTGCGCCTTTCAGTGGTTGTTCATTGACATCATGCATGGAGAGAAGCGGCTCGTAGCACTCGTCCCAGCTCGACGCAAAATATAGGCCGCGCTCCTTGTTCCATCCCTCCCAATCTTCAGGGTGGATGAGGTTCGGGCCGGAGAGCAGCAAATGGTCAGGCGAAAGCACCGTAACTTCGGCGCGGGGGTCGGTAACCCGCCAACGGACGGAAGGAGATCCGATCTGCAGACGAAGAACCGGTGTCTCATCAGGATGCCAGCCGTCAGAGGGACGATGGTACAGCGTAACCAGGTGCCCACCGTTTTCCACGAACTGATGCAGCCGCTGCGTTATCGCTGCCAGATCCTTGCGAAGGCCGAAGGCGAATATGCCGACGACGATTGTGGTGAATTGCGAAAGATCTCTCGCAAGACCGACGGCATCGAGGTCGACTACATCAAGCCCCATGCGGGCTAGCCAGAGACCAACCTTGTCGGCACCACCACCGACATAGGCAATGCGGGCTCCTTCCGGCAGTTGCAAATCCAGCGCCAGTATATTGAGCGCCGCTGGTCGGCGGAATTCTGCCCGGCTGATATGCGGATAAGACATGGTCTCGACCTCGAATGCCGGATGACCGCCAACGCTAACCCCGACACCGGTAAAGCCAGGTGCAATTCTCTCCGGGGCCGTCAGGGTCCAATCTTCGCCAGAAGCCACCATAGCCCAGCCGGCAGGTGAATCGAACGAAAGCGTTGCCGCTTCCCCTGTCAAATCAGCCTTGACCTGCCATCCCCGGCATCGCGTGTCGAGCGGTACAAGCAGGGCATCGGGGCGAAGCTTTATCGCGTGCGCGGCAGAAACGATAAACGGCTCCTCCAGATCAAACACCCCGGTAACGCTACGCCCCTCTATCTCTGCAGAAGCCCGAACATAAGCATGACCGTTGCCTCCAAGGCATGACCAATCAGGCAGAAATTGATCGGAAAGCCTGGCATTGGCGGATGCGGTCAGCAGAAAAGTTCGCGATGAGCCGTATGATGTGTGTTCCGCGCTCACGCCGGATGGCAGGACAAGCGAGATATCGACATTGTATCTGCGAGCTCCTTCCCCCAGTTCCGCGGTCAGCACCGTGCTTCCACCCGGAGCAATGGAAGGGTGACCGACAGACACAAATTCGAATATGGAGGCCGCCTCCAGGATCGCGGCGTCTATCTCGATGCGTTTGCGTTCGATGCGATGGCCGTGCAATGCCAGAAACTCTTCGGAAGCATTCGCGACGACGTTCTCGAGGTGCCCGGCCGCATGTGTCAACATGGAAACGATGGTTTCACGATGTGGGAAAGCCTCGATGGCTGCGGCTATTGCAGTGTCCGCGGAAATGAGCGCCGCCGCGACCTCGTCCGGCAGGTCAGGAAACGCCGCAAGCTGCTCAAAGGAATTTGGCAGTCCATCGGAAATGAACCGCTCTTCGTTAGCGGCAATCGAAGTCAGCTTGAGGTGTAGTGGCCAGACTGATTTTGCCTGCATCGGCCAATCGCCCATGCCCTGCGACGCGTGAAAATAACGTGACCACTCGCCGATCCGGCCATATTCCGCACCGGTAGCCTTATCGCGACTGCAAGCCTCCACAGTAATGGTCGCATCAGGTGGCGGCAGCACATCGTCATATGTCCCGCCCCCGCCGGACCATGCTGGCAGATAGTATTTGGCGACCCTCCAGGGTTTTAGGCCTTCAGCGAGATGTTCGGGAAACGCGGTCGCATCCGCAGCAAGCACAATGGCGGCCTCGGCTGCGCGGGTCATAGCCCTATGGTGGCCGTGCTGTCCCGGTACGTCGAGAAAGGTCGGGATGACGATATCCGGCCGCTCTTTGCGATAAGCTCGCACCAGGCGCTCGACGATACGCGCCTCACCCCAACGGGCGAAGGTCGCATCCCCGTCCTTGGAAAACCCGAAGTCGTGGATCGTATCGTCCGGACCATGCCCAAGCCAGGCGACATCTGCATCAATGATCCGCGCCGCCTCCTCCATCTCGCGCGAGCGCAGGACGCCGAGAGCACCACGTCGCTCCGATCCGAGTGCATTCTGCCCTCCCTCGCCACGCGTCGAGCAGGCAACGATCACCCGCATGCCGTGTTCGAGTCGCAAAAAGGCGAGCAGGCCGTTCTGCTCGTCGTCAGGATGGGCGCCGGTATTCATCACCGTGACAGTCGATTTCAACCGGGAAAGCTTGCGGTGGAGCCGGACCAGAGCGGGAGCGGCCATCTGTTTTTCGATACGTTCGCGCGCGCTCAGCATTGGGCTATCACCTCATTATACGTTCAGGCTAAAATCGTGTTTCCGGGTGAAATTTCGAGTTTCGGTGTGACGATGTCGAACAGGGGAATGGCTGCGGCGCCGAGGGCCGCTGTCAATTGCCCGGTTTTTCCGCGCATGACGCGCGGCAGTTCGCGCTGCCTGCGGCTGGCTACGGATGTCGGAAGCGACCCCATGCGAACCACGATCTCGTCGATGATCGCATCCGGCAAAGCGCCCCCGAGAATGACGGTCTGCGGGTCGAGAATGTTTTCCAGCATGGCAACCATCGGACCGAAATAGGTGGCTGCGTCCTCTATCCATGCCATGAGGGTCGGATGGCCTTCCGCGTGCAGTCGCTCAAGGTCGGAGAATTCGCTATCGGCGATCCCGACCGCGGCCAGCTGCTGCTTGAGCACATAGACCGAGGCATAGGCTTCAAGACAACCACACTGGCCGCAGGACGGGCACAGCCGCCCTTTCGGCACAACGGTCACGTGACCGATTTCTCCGGCATTGCCAAAGGCGCCGCGATAAGGCGCACCGTCCTGGATGATGCCAAGACCGAGGCCGACACCGAAATAGATCATGCAGAAATTGGAAATCGAGAGACCGGATCCGAACAGCCGTTCGCCGACTGCTGCAGCCGTCGCATCATTCTCCACCACAACGGCATGGCCGCAAGCTTGGCTAAGCGCCTCAGCGGCATCGACACCTGCCCAACCTGAAAGCGTGGTCGGCCCGACGGAAGTCATGCCGTCGATCTCGAAGGGACCAGGCATGACCGCACCGACACCAAGTAATTTGCTACCAAGCGATCCTGCCAACCCAGAGAACTCTCGCGAGAAGGCAGATATGATGGAGCCGGGCGTCGTGTCCTTGAGTGGCGCAATTCGCTGTCCGCGGAGCCGGCCGGCAAAATCGAGTGCGACCGTCACCATATGGTCTGCCGCGATCTCCACACCGATCGTGACACCACCATCCGGATTGACCGCAAACTGGATCGGCGGCTGACCTCGGCCGGAACGCAGCCGGCCGGTCTCCATCAGAAGGCCCTCGCCCATCAGCTCATCGACTATGTTAGCGACAGCCTGCGGCGTCAGTTGCGTAAGTTTGGCGATGTGAGCTCGACCAAGCGAGCCGTGACGACGCACAATATCGAGCACCACCCGGCGATTGTGATCGCGGCTTCGCTCGGGATTTTTCCCGATGGCCACTGGATGAGCGCCGATTGTGTGAATCGTCATTTCTGCAACCTCTTCCGCTTTCAAACCACAGGATCTCCGCCGACGCCACCGCAAATACAATAACTCAAGTAAATTATCTTATTGACAAACCCAGCCGCTCAGGGAACCTTTACGGCAGCCGGGGCAGTCTCCGCGATACAGGATGACCTGTTGGATCCGTCCGCACAGATGACAACGCATCGGCCGTAACGCGGCCGAATGCAGGGAACAATCAAACCCCGAAAACCGGAAGAACCGGTGGGGTAAATGGAGGCTCACATGCGCAAGTCAGTTCTGCTGGCCGGGCTCGTTGCCGGATTCAGCACTTTCGCGTTCAACGCGGCACAGGCAGTGGAAATCGAATACTGGCAGTATGTTTTCGAGACACGCGTAAAGGCGATGGATCAGCTCATAGCCGACTTCCAGACCAAGAACCCTGACATAACGGTCAAGCAGGTTACCTTCCCCTATGCCGACTACCAGACGCGCGTTATTGCCGCCAACATGGCCAGCAATGGCCCGGATGTGATGCAGCTTTTCTATGGCTGGCTCGACAAGTTCGTGGCCGGCGGCATTCTTCAGCCCCTGCCGGCAGATACGTTCCCGCATGACAAGATCGAGAAGGATTTCTTCCCGATCGTCAGCGCGATGAAGCGCGACGACAACTATTACGGCCTGCCGACCGCCGTGCGCTCGCTCGCAGTCTTCTATAACAAGAAGCTGTTTACCGAAGCCGGTCTTGACCCTAACAAGCCGCCGCAGACACTGGATGAATTCGTTGCCGCGGCCGAGAAGATCGCCAAGCACGATGCAACAGGCAATGTCACCGTTGCCGGTTCAACGCTGGACATGACCGGCCAGGATCACCAGTGGTGGCGCGAAGTGCTGGTCCGTCAGTTCGGTGGAGAACCTTATACCGACAACGATACAAAGGTCGCCTACAACAGCGATGCAGGTGTTCAGGCGCTGAAATTCTACACCAGCTTGCAGACGGAAAAGAAGATCGGCGCGGCTGGCTTTATGGACGAGGGGCAGGCCGCGTTCCGAGCCGGCAAGGCCGGTATGACGATCGACGGCACCTTCCGTCTTGGCGCCTTCTCGACGATCAAGGATTTCGAGTGGGGCGTGACCGAACTGCCGGCCAACAAGGACGGTTTGCGTTCCAACTATGCCAGCTATTTCGCCAATGGCATCGGCGCCAAGACGAGCGGGGAAGAGCTGGAAGCCTCGAAGAAATTCCTCACCTATCTCACCTCGCCGGAAGCGATGGCCATCTGGCTAAAGGTTGTCGGCGAACTGCCGGCCCTGCGCTCGGCGGCCTTGACGGACGCCAACCTCAAGGACCCGATCTACGGACCGTTCCTGAAGGGGCTGGATTACGCTCATACGACGATGTTCAAGGATGAGCTAGGCCAACGCCAGAACGCCATCGACATGGTCAACCGCGTTCTCCTCGAAGGGCAATCGCCCGAGGCTTCTCTCAAGCAGGCGGCAGAAGCCGAGCAGGAAATGATCGACGCGGCAATGCCATAAGCGCCGATCAGAGAAAGCGGAGTTGATGATGGATACGGACAATCTGCAGGGGGCGGCGAGCGGCCGCCCCGGCGGGACTGCGGCGGCCATGCCGGCAGACCCCCTCTCGATGCGCACTAAAAGGCTGCTCTGGGTATGGGGATTTCTGGCAATCCCTGTCCTGTTTTACGCCGTCATCCGCTTTTATCCGACATTTCAGGCCTTCTACCTGTCGATGACCAATTGGGATCTGGTGCGGCCGGCAAAATTTGTTGGCTTTGCCAATTACGTCAAACTGTTCAAGGATCCGCAATTCTGGAAGGTGTTTCGCAACACCTTCACCTATCTCATCATCGGCACGCCACTCAGCCTGCTGATTGCGTTCACAGTCGCGTTCTTCCTCGACCGGGTGCGGTTCATGCACAATTTCATCCGGGCTCTGTATTTTCTGCCTTACCTGACCACCGCCGCGGCCATGGCCTGGGTATGGCGCTGGTTCTACCAGCCTCCACCGATCGGCGTGATCAACGACCTCTTGGCTCTGATCGGCATTCCGCAACAGCCCTTCATCCGATCGACCGACCAGGCGCTGTTCTCCATCATGGTCACGGCGATCTGGGCCGGGCTCGGTTTCCAAGTCATCATCTTCATGGCCGGACTGCGCGCCATTCCGACAACCTTCTACGAAGCAGCCCGGATCGATGGCCTCGGTGAATGGGCGATCCTGCGTAAGATCACCCTGCCGCTTCTGAAACCCACCACCGTTTTCCTCGTGGTCTTTTCCTCGATCGCGTTCCTGCGGATTTTCGATCAGGTCTACAACATGACCACGAACGATCCCGGCGGTCCGCTCGGCTCGACCAAACCGCTGGTGCTGATGATCTACCAGACTGCCTTCGGTTCCTACGCCATGGGTTATGCGGCTGCACAAACGGTCGTGCTCTTCACCATCCTGCTGATCGTGTCGCTACTGCAGCTCTGGATTCTGAGGGAAAAGAAATGACCGATACGCCAGCACTTTCCCACGCCAATATCCGACCGGGGCGGATCATCACCTGGACGCTGCTCTTCATCGGCGGGCTGATCATGATCTCGCCATTGCTGTTCATGTTCTCCACCTCGTTGAAGACCGCCGATCAGGTCTATGACCTCCGGCTGATTCCAGCTGCGCCGACGCTTGCGAACTATATTTCGGTGCTGGCCGATGGCCGGTTCATGCGCTGGTTTCTCAATTCCATGTTTGTGGCCGTCACCGTCACCATTTCCAACTGCTTCTTCGACAGTCTTGTCGGCTACACGCTTGCAAAATTCGAGTTTCGTGGCCGTTATTTCGTCTTCATCGCCATTCTCTCGACGTTGATGATCCCGACCGAGATGCTGGTCATTCCGTGGTACCTGATGTCCAGCCAGCTAGGCTGGCTGGACAGCTATTGGGGCATCATGTTTCCCGGCATGATGACCGCGTTCGGCACGTTCCTGATGAAGCAGTTCTTCGAGACCGTTCCCAATGATTTCATCGAGGCTGCGCGCGTCGACGGCCTCAATGAATTCCAGATCTGGTGGAAAGTGGCGATGCCTCTGGTGACGCCGGCACTCTCGGCGCTTGCCATCTTCACCTTCCTCGGCAACTGGACCGCCTTCTTCTGGCCGTTGATCGTCACCACCAGCAAGGAACTCTATACTCTGCCGGTCGGCCTCTCGAGCTTCGCCGTCGAACAGTCAATCCAGTGGGAAATGATCATGACGGGTGCTGCGATCGCCACCCTTCCCACCCTCATCGTCTTCCTCGTCCTGCAGCGCTACATCGTCCGCGGTGTGATGCTCGCCGGCCTGAAAGGATAAAGTTATGGCGGACAAAGACCCGCGCCTTTCCGACACCAGCAAGTTTCCCGATCCGGTCTACAAGGAAACGGTACTGCGCCCCCTCTTCGATGGCGCCAAGAACCATCATGTCGACGGCTTTCGTCGCATCGATCGCGCCCATCTGGTGATGCTTGCCGAAACCGGCATCCTTGATCGGGCAATCACAGCGAAGATCGCTGAAGCCCTTATTGCAATAGACAAAGAGGTCGACCCGGCGAAGCTGGTCTATACCGGCGAAGTCGAAGACTTCTTCTTCCTGATCGAGAAGGAGCTTAAAGCGCGCATCGGCGTCGATATCGCCGGTCGCCTGCATACTGCCCGCTCGCGCAACGATATCGACCACACGCTCTTCAAGATCGGCCTGAAAGAGAAGATCGATGTGCTGATGTCGAAGGCAAGGACACTTCTGGCCGCGATGATCGATGCGGCGGACCGGCAGAAATCGACACTTATTGTTGCCTATACCCACGGTCAGCCGGCGCAGCCGACGACGTTCGGACACTATCTTTCCGCCGCAATCGAGGTGCTGATCCGCGATATCGAGCGATTTGCAGACGCACGTCGCATTGTCGATCTGTCGCCTATGGGTGCTGCAGCAATCACCACCTCGGGCTTTCCGATCGACCGGGCGCGGGTAGCGCAACTGCTCGGCTTTTCCGCACCCTTGCGCAATTCCTATTCCTGCATCGCGGCGGTGGACTACACGACATCGACCTATTCGGCGATCGAGCTGATGTTCCTGCATCTCGGCCGTCTCATTCAGGACTTCCAGTTCTGGACGAGCTTCGAGGTCGGCCAGATCTACGTGCCGAACGCACTGGTGCAGATTTCCTCGATCATGCCGCAAAAGCGCAATCCGGTCCCGATCGAGCATCTGCGGCACCTGGCTAGCCAGACCTTCGGTCGCGCCCGAACCGTGCTCGACGTGATGCATAACACGCCATTCACCGACATGAACGACAGCGAGGGCGAGACCCAGGGCATGGGCTACGAAGCCTTCGCCTCCGCCGCCCGCGTGCTCGACCTTCTAGCCGCACTGATCGCCCAGATCAGCATCGACCCGGAGCGGGTGGACCAGAACATCCGCCGATCCTGTATTACCATCACCGAACTTGCCGACTCTCTGGTTCGCATCGAAGGCCTGTCCTTCCGTGAGGCACATGAAATCGCCGCAGCCACGGCCAAAAGCGTCGTCGCGGCGAAGGGCAGTCTGGTGGAGGATGGCTACGCTCCGTTCACGGCAGCCTTCGAACATTCGACTGGCCGTAAGCCATCCCTCTCCCCCGGTAAATTCGAAGAAATCGTCTCGCCAGAGCATTTCGTCGCCGTTCGCAACCGCTTCGGCGGCCCGGCGCCCGAGCCGATGCAGGCAGCGCTTGCCGCCTATCGCGAGCGCCTGTTGTCCTTCGAGACGGAGGCGAAACAGATCGAGCGTGACGAGGCCGCCGCTGCCGCCGAACTTGAAGAGAAATTCGCCGCTCTGATGGGAGACCGCTGATGTCGACGATTGAACTGACAAAACTGATCAAGCGCTACGGCAAGGTCGAAGCAGTCAAGGGCATAGACCTTGTCATCGCCGATGGCGAATTTGTCGTCTTCGTCGGACCGTCCGGCTGCGGCAAGTCGACGACGCTCAGAATGATTGCCGGGCTTGAGGAAATCTCCCACGGCACGCTGAAGATCGGCGACGAAGTGGTCAACGAGCGCGAGCCGAAGCAGCGCAACATCGCCATGGTCTTCCAGAATTACGCGATCTATCCGCATATGACGGTGCGCCAGAATATCGGCTTCGGCCTTTACACATCCAAGCTCGACAAGGCCGAGAAGAACCGGCGGATCGAGGAGGCTGGGCGCATTCTGGGGCTGGAGGCCCTGCTCGATCGCCGCCCTGCGGCACTCTCAGGCGGCCAGCGACAGCGCGTCGCGATCGGCCGCGCCATGGTGCGCAATCCATCGGCTTTTCTCTTCGATGAGCCGCTTTCCAACCTCGATGCGCAGCTCCGCTCGCAGATGCGCATCGAGATAAAGCGTCTGCATCAGCGGCTGAAAACAACCACTGTCTACGTGACCCACGACCAGGTCGAGGCAATGACAATGGCCGACCGGATCGTGGTGATGAGAGACGGACATATCCTGCAGGTCGGCACGCCCACAGAGCTTTACGAGAGCCCGGTCGACGTGTTTACCGCCCGCTTCATCGGCAGTCCGTCGATGAACCTGCTGCCGAGCAGCAAGGGTTCCGCAATGGCCTCAGCAGCAACGGAACGCGACATCCTTATCGGCGTTCGCCCGCATGACCTTATCGCCCGCGCGACAGCATCGGACGAGAAGACGGACCTTAATTTGACGGGAACGGTTACCGCAGTCGAGCCGCTCGGTCCCGAGACGCTGGTTCATCTGGACATCGATGGCACGGCAGTCATCGCAACGGCAAAGGACAAGTTCATGCCGGCGGTGGGCAGCACCCTCACCTGCACGGCCGCACGCGGTAGCCTTTACCTCTTCGACGCCAAGACAGAGAAACTCCTGAGCCGCTCATGATGACCGATACAGACAAGCGGTCCGCGGTGTTGAGCATCGGGCGGATCTATTGCGACCTCATCTTCACCGGTCTCGAGGAGCTTCCAGTGCTCGGGCGCGAGCTCTTTGCCGACGACATGAGGATAGCAGCCGGTGGTGGCGCCTTCATTTCGGCCGCCCATCTCGCTAATGCCGGACGTAAGGCCGCGCTCGTGGCGAGGCTTGGAACCGACGCGCTTTCTTCCGATGCAGGCAGACAAATCCAGGCAAGTGGTGTGGATCTGCGTTTTGTCGAACATTCCGCTGACGCGGGTCCACAGGTGACGGTGGCAGCTGTCATTGACGAGGAACGGGCGTTTCTAACCCGTCGGGCGGGTACAGCCATGCCTTCAACACTGGATGAAGCCCTGAACTGGCCTGAAGCGAAGCACCTGCACATCGCCGAATACGCAACGCTGCATGAAATCCCTGCACTTGTCCGTTTGGCAAAAGACAGAGGCCTCAGCGTCTCGCTCGATCCGAGCTGGGACGCTGCGCTGATCTATGACAAGAGCCTGCTTCAGGCCTGCACCGGTGTCGATCTTTTTCTGCCCAACATAGAAGAGGCGGAAGCCATCACGGGCTCGGCCTCTCCGGAAAAAGCAATGCTCATGCTCTCCGCCACTTTTCCACACGTCGCCCTGAAGGGTGGCGCGCAAGGGGCATGGAGCATATCGGACGGCGTGATACTTCATGCGGAGGCCGAAGCGGTACCTGTGGTGGACACAACCGGCGCCGGCGATGCATTCAACGCCGGGTTTATTCATGCATGGCTGGACGGCAAACCTCTGCTCTCCTGCCTGACAGCCGGCATCCAATCGGGGAGCCTTGCAGTGCAATCGGCAGGCGGCTTCGACATGTCGCTCGGCGAGCCGTAGCGACGAAGTGCGCATCGTAGCCATCTCAGGCGCATGCTACAAAGTTACTGTTGAAGAGGTACGCTACAGGAGGAAAAAATGGGTGTTCGAGTCAAGGATATCATGACGCGGAACGTGGTCACGGTCCCGCCGGACGCTACGTTGAAGGAGATCGCGGGGCTTCTCGTGAAGCACTCCGTCAGCTCTGTCCCGGTCTGCGACGAAGCTGGACGGGTTGTCGGCATCATCAGCGAACGTGATCTTCTGCGCCCCTTTGGCAAGACTATCGCCCAGCGCCGGGACTGGTGGATTTCGGCCCTTGCCCAAGGCAATGATCTTGAGCCCCAGTTCGAAACGCTGATCGGTGTCGACCAGCATCGTGCAGCCCTTTTGATGACACACCCGGTGAGGACGACCGAAGAAGAGACCGAACTCAGCGAGCTCGCCGAAATAATGTCGCAGCATGATATCAAACGCCTACCGGTCCTTCGTGACCAACGCCTCGTCGGCATTGTAAGCCGCGCAGACGTGGTCAGAGCGATTGCAGGTCTTGATGCTGTGTAAGCCAGCGATATTCAGCAGTCATTTTGGCGGACGGTCTGCCGAACCGCTCAGCGAAACGCACTCAGCCGCTTGATCTCATCGACCAGACGCTGCGGATGATAAGGTTGATCCAGCGGTCCCTGTTCGCAGAGATCGCCGGCGACCTGCGCAGTTTTAATCAGAGATTGCGTCAGAATGATCTCGATATTTAGGTGTCTTGAACGGATATAGGTAGAAAGATCGAAGCCGGTCCCATCCTGCATCTGGGTATCGGAAACAACGACATCGACCTCGTAATGTCCGATCGCGATTTTCGCATCGTCAAAACCAGTCGCCTCGATGACGCTATAGCCGCATTCACGCAGATATTTCGCGATAATCGAGCGCTGCAGGGCATCGCTGCTCGCAACCAGGATCGTCTCGACTTCGTCAGCCTGCATTTCGGTCTGCCTCCATCAGCTTAATCAGAGTATCACCCACATTCCAAAGTGGCTTTACCACCATGAGTTCAAACAAATGCGGGTCTATCGGCCGATCGCCACGATCTTCCGACATGATCACTATTTTCATTTCAGAGTGTGCTGATCGCACATAACGCGCCAAATCCAGCCCGTCTGCCTGTCCCGGCATATCGATGTCGGTCACAAGAAGATCAAAGGTCACTCTGTAGCGCAGCAGTTCCATAGCCTCGTCAGCGGAAGATACTTCCACGACTTCCCAGCCCAGCCGCCGCATGCTGTCGGCGGCATCAAGGCGAAGGAGAAATTCATCTTCGGCAATGAGAACGCGTGTAACATCTTTCACCGCCCCCACTGGCCCGGAAAAAAAAGCAGGTAACATTCCGCCTAGCCCTCACGTTCAGGTATCAGAATTCCCGAAACCATCTTTGGTTCCTAAACTTCGCGACCGCGACTATCGCGGGAATGACGTTGCCCCTGCAGTGAGCCGGGACGTGGATCAGTAGGGCACGATCATCGGCCGCCCGGTTAACGGATCCGGCATGACCAAAGCTTTCAGCCCGAAAGCAGCTTGCAGATTGTCCGGCGTGATGACAACTTCCGGAGTGCCTTCCGCCACCAATCCATTCCCACCGAAAAGAACAAGATGGTCGGAAAACCGCACGGCCAGATTAAGATCATGGAGAACGGTGACAACGGTCGTTCCATAATCGCGATTACGTTTTTGCAACAGGGAAAGGACTTCCAGCTGATGCGTAAGGTCAAGCCAGGTCGTTGGCTCGTCGAGCAGGAGATAAGGCGTGTTCTGTGCCAGCACGAGCGCGATCCATGCCCGTTGGCGCTGGCCGCCGGACAATTCGTCGATAGGCCGCTCGGCCAGATCGCTCAGCCCGACCTGTTCCAGTGCCTGCGCGCAGATCGCGGCGTCCTCCTCGCTCCATGGCGCAAGCAGCCCGCGCCAGGGTGTGCGGCCGCGTCTGACAAGATCCGAGACGGTAATACCTTCCGGCGCCTTGGGCGATTGCGGCAGGATGGACAGACGGCGCGCCAGTGTACGTGTATCGATCTTGCCGATATCGTGTCCTGAAAGACGCACATGACCGGAAGCCGGAGCAATAAGCCGCGCGAGGGCCTTGAGAAAGGTCGACTTGCCGCAACCGTTGGGTCCGAGGATGGACGTCACCCGCTGATCAGGCACCGCAATCGAAAGCTCACGGATAACCACCCGCTCGCGATAACCAAGGGTGAGGGATGTGGTGGTCAGCCCGTTTCCGGTCATAGTTCTCCTGCCTCCACTTCTTTCCAGAGGAGCCACAGCAGATATGGCGCCCCCATTATTCCGGTCATGACGCCGACGGGCAATTGCAGTCCGGGAATTGCCGAACGTGAGATGACCTCCGCAAGAACTGTGATCGTTGCCCCCGCGATGGCTGCCGCCGTGAGGCGCGAAGCCGGATGTCTGACACCGGCAATCCGCATGCCGAGCGGTCCGGCCATCATCGCGACGAATGGCACAGGCCCCGCAACTGCGACACCAACAGCAGCAAGCAGAACGCCAGTGCAGATGAGCCCGTATCGGGCTCGCTCGACATGCGCACCAAGACCTGCGGCGAGTTCATCGCCAAGCTCAAGAAGCGCCATGGCCCGAACCTGCAATGCGAGCACCACAAAGAGCAGCGCCCCCAGCCCGAATACCTGCAGGACATGACCCCAATTGCGTGCCGTCAGAGAACCGGCGAGCCAGCGCTGCGCATCAGCGGCCTCCTGAGGCGGCATCCGAAGCACCAAGAAACTGCTCACCGCCGACGCGAAGAAACCGATGCCGATACCGACCAGGATCAATGTCAGCGGCGACTGCCTGCCACTTCGGTGAAACGCCAGTCCAGCAACCAGCAGAGCCGCGACAAGCCCTCCCATTGCAGCAAGGATGGGCAAGGGAATGAGCAGTCCGAAGGCAACACCCGCAACCACGGCACAGCCTGCCCCGGACATGAAGCCCATCACATCCGGGGCTGCCAGTGGATTGCGCAGCAGGATCTGGAAAATCGCTCCCGACACGCCCAGCACCGCCCCGGCTCCAACGGCTGTCAAGGTGGAGGGACCGCGCAATACTCTCAGCGTCAGCGAACCCGGTCCGGTTCCGGTCATCAACCCGCGCAGAAGCTCGGCCGGTGTTATCATGATCTGTCCGACCATCAGCGACAGAAGAATGGCAACAGCCAGAAGGCCGCCGAGCAGCAACCATCCTCCCACGACCTTTCTCGCGGAACCTTCGTCACTCATGTCAGTGCTCCGGGTCTAAGGCGGCGTACGACAAAGATGAACACAGGTGCCCCGACGAGTGCGGTCATAATCCCCACGCGAATTTCTGCAGGCGCAACCACGAGCCGACCGGCTGTATCCGCGAGCATCATCATCGATCCTCCAAGAACCGCAGACACGCCAAGCTCGTGACGCAGCACGTGTCGCCCGATACGCCTGGCCAATGGAGGCACGACCAGGCCGACAAAGCCAATTGGCCCGGCCACGGCCACCGCAGCTCCAGTCATCAGCATGATTGCCAAAAGCGCGCAAAGCTGCACGGCGCCCGGCTTGGTTCCAAGACCGCGCGCCAGAGAGGAACCGAGGGCAAGCGCTTCGATGCGTGGTGCGATGATCACGGCTATGGCAGCACCCAGAACAAGCGCGACGAACATCGCTTCGAGCGGACGGGTATTCGCCTGCGCGAGCGAACCGGTAACCCAGAAGCGAAAAATCTCGAGTGTCTCGTTGCGGGAAAGAATGATCGCCGACACGAGAGAAAGCAGCAGCGCGTTGATCGCGACGCCCGCCAGCGTCAAGCGCACGGGACTGCCTGCGCCGCTTCGAGCGCCACCGACAAGGAATACGGCGACAGAGGCAATCGCGGCTCCCGGAAAGGCGAGAGCTGCCATCATGCCGCTGTCGGCATAACCGGTCAGCAGCGCCCCGACAACGACCGCGAATGCGGCACCGGCATTGACACCGAGCAGGCCGGGATCAGCCAGCGGATTGCGTGTTACGGCCTGCATCACCGTGCCCGCCATTCCGAGACCTGCACCGGCGATAAGACCGGCAACAAGGCGAGGCACACGAACGGAGCGGATCACGGCATGCGTGGGATCGTTGGCGTCGAAAGCAAAAAACGCATTCCAGAGATCGGAAATCCCGGCATCACGAACTCCCACGACCAGCGTCAATGCCATCGCAATGAACAACAGGAGCGCAAGCCCGACAACAGCCTTCAAGGCGCCAGCCCCGCCGCAGTACTTGAGGCAACCGGCGTTTTCGCGTCGCCATCGAGCGCCAGAACTATATCATCCTGCAAGCCATCGAGAGCATAGGGCAAAGAGAGGATGCTGCCGAAGCTCAACGCCGCGGCCATCACTTCACCGGCAAAGACCTCGCGCCCCTCAATATGAGCACGAAGGCTCTTGCGCAGCGGCAGTGCTTGAATATCGGGCACCGTGTCCGTGGTAGACACCCAGATCAGCAGGTCCGCATCAAGCGGCGACAAATCCTCAGGCGACAGGCGCGCATAGAAACCCTGCGTTTCGGAAAGCGACTGGATCTTCTGTGTCGGCTTGAAACCGAGCTCGGCCAGGAACGTCGCGCGGGTATCGGAACCGATGAAGGCTCCGGTCTCTCCACCAAAATTATAGGCGCATACCGCGGTCATTCCACTCCATTCAGGATGCGCGGCACGCACCGTCTGAAATTTCGCGTCAACCTCCGCAATGCGTTGTTCGGCAAGGTCCGTTTTACCTACGGCCTTGCCAACCATCCGGGTCAGTTCATCCCAGGTCGTACCATAAGCTGGCCTGCCCTTCGGCTGCATCAGCACGGGCGCGATCTGCGACAGGACATCATATTCGTCCTTAGATATGCCGGCCCCGACAGCAACAATCAGATCGGGCTGCAGGCTAGCCACCACTTCCATCGAGACTTCGCCGGAAATCAGCTGGGGCTTGGCATCACCGAGATGGGATTGCGCCCATGGCCATACACCGTAAGGCTGATTGCCGAACCACTGCCGGATGCCGACAGGCACGACATCAAGCGCCAGAAGCGCATCGTGGACGTTGTATCCCAAGGATACCACCCGTTCCGCCGGCTTCGCCAGAACGGTCTCGCCATAAACATGTTCGAAACGCAGTTCCTCGCCTGCGGCATAGGCCGTACGGGCAGAAAGGACGAACGGCGTCACACCGGCGCCCACAGCAACCGCTCCAGATACGCCTGCGGCCATGCGCCTCAAGAATTCACGGCGTTTCATGTCGTTGCCGGCATACCGCTCGCCTTCGCCAGAACCGACCTTTCGCATCGCTCTTCCTATCATCATCTGCCGCGACGTGATCGTTTCCCTTGGCAGCAACACCAAAATCGCATCGCAAAAATAAAGGCATCCCTCGACTGCGCCGAGGAATGCCTGAACTTGAGCGGATTTACCAGGTATATTTCAACGTTGCCAGAACCTTGCGGCGGTCGCCGTAATATGCGCTGTAGCTATAGTTATCGACCTGGCTGATATATTCCCTGTCGAACAGGTTTGTGGCGTTCACCGCGAGAGTCGTGCTCTCCGTCACGCTATATTTGACGGCCGCGTCGAATACGGTGCGCGACGGCAGCGAGATCTGGTTCGACTTTCCGGGGCGACTCAGGGTCGCGTTATCGGCATATGTCTGCCCGATAAATCGTGCACCAAGACCAAAGGTCAGGTCACCCAAAATACCATTTCCGGGGATCGTATAGTCGGCCCAAAGCGACGCCATGTGCTTTGGAACGAGCGCAGGACGTGTTCCGATGTTTTCTGAAAGAATGTCGTCCTCGATCTCCGCATCCCAGTACGAATATCCTGCCGTAAGGTTGAGACGATCAGTCAGCGCCATCTTGCCTTCAAGTTCGACACCGCGAACGTTGATTTTTCCAACCTGATACTGCGCATAGGAAGCGTCATATTGCGGTACGTTCGTCTGCGTCAGGTCGAAGAGAGCTACCGTGAACATCGCATCCATGCCTTCTGGCTGGTACTTTGCTCCGATTTCGTACTGGGTACCTTCCTGTGCCTTGGGCTCTCCGACGATAGACGATCGGCTTGCGCTGATAGGCAGGAAAGACTCCTGATAACTGGCATAGAGAGACAGTTCGTTGGTGGCCTTGTAGGTCAAGCCCGCGCGTTTGGTAAACTGCTCGTCGACTGATGTGTCGTCCGACAGAGAAGGCGCAAAGCCGTAATATGTATAGAGGCTCTGGGCTCTGGTTTTCACATGATCATATCGAGCACCAAGCGTTGCAATCCAGCGATCATCGAGCGTTAGCTCTTCCTGCAGATAGATGCTCTTGGCAGCTTGGGAGCCATTATCATCGAAATCCCGATAAAAGCCGGAGATCACATCATCGCGACCGCTATAAGTGGGATCATATGGATCTATACCACTCAGAGTTCCATCGTAACGACGCTCTTCCAACTTGGTTTTCTGATAACTGACGCCAAGCAACGTCTTGCTGTCGAAGCGACCAGCACTTGCTTCATATTGAAGCTGATTGTCGACATCGAAACGCCTGGAATGACCATAGATGGCAAGCGAACTTCTGCTTGCGCCGATGCTTGTAGCGTCGTTGATACCCGTCGCATAAGGTGCAAAAACACCTTCGTAAGTCAGGTCGAGGTCGGTATAGCGCGCGTTCTGCCGAAACTCGAAACCATTTCCGAAATCGTGCCGGAATTCGTAGCCGATATTCCGCTCGATAGTATCCATGTTGTCGAAGTCGGGTTCACCCAGATAGGTTTCCGAATCGATCTGGCCGCGCAACCCATAAGGCGTCCCATGCGACGTGCTGCCATTTCTCTTGTTGTAGCTCATCAGCAAAGTGAAGTCGGTATCCGCAGACGGGCTGAAGGTAAGCGCTGGCGCGATATAGACGCGGTCATCGTTGCTGTATTCGATACCTTGCTTGGCATCCTGCCATTTGGCGGTCAGACGGTAGGACCAAATCCCATCCGGGTCGATCGGACCACCGAAATCGGTTCCCGTTTCGATATGGTCTTCACCGAATGTCGTGTAGACCTCGCCGAACTTGTAGTCCTGTGGACGCTTGCTGATCGCGTTGACGACACCACCCGGCTGCGACATGCCAAACAGCGTGGAATTAGCGCCCTTTAAAACCTCAAGACGTTGCAAGCCATAGGGCTCCATCCGACTGCCGGTGAAGTTGTCGCTACGCACCTGTAGACCGTCCTTGAACGTGCTCTGCCCGGTGGAGTAGAAACCACGGATCAGATAGTGGTCATAACGATTGTCCGAACCGTAGATATCGGTGGAAACACCCGGAGTATAAGACAGCGCCTCATCAAACGTCTTCACGCCGCGCTCATCCATCTCCTTCTGTGTCACCACGGAAACGGCTGCCGCTGAATCGAGGATCGGCGTGTCGGTCTTCGAACTCGTGCGCGAGCTTTTTGCAACGATCGTCGAATCGGGCCCGACCGGCGAACCATCGCCCTGCAGGATAATCGGCTTCAACATCGTGCCGGCATCGGTCTCTTCGGCATTCTGAGCAAGAGCTTGCAGCGGCAGAACAATGGCGCAGCTGGACAAAAGCACGAGAAAACGACCGCGATTGCCGGTCTTTTTTGCGAAAGCATTGAAAACGGTAGAGCCAGACATAAAGTGCTCCTTCAGCATACGCGAGCAAAATCAGAGGCTTCGCGGCATCAAACGCAAAGCCAAAAAATATGATTGATAAAATCAGGAATTATCGGTCACCAGAAAGTGAGTCAATGCGCGAAGACTTACACCGGCAGCGTATCAACAATATCTGCGGCCGATATGCCACAGGCTGATCGATCAGCCTTCGCCGGAAGACACGTCCGGCGTTTTCAGATAGCTGACGACCGCATCCGAAATCATCTGCTTGTGGCGCGCCATCAACCCCTCCTCGGAAAGATCGCGCCTGAAAATCGCGCCGAACGTGTAGCGATTGGAGACACGGAAGAAACAGAAGGCGCTGATCAGCATGTGAACATCGATTGCATCCGTGCGGCGCAGGAAAACACCATCTCGCCCGCCCCTGTCGATGATTTTTTCCAACATCTCGATGATTGATATGTTCAGATCGAGAAGCGTTTCCGACCTGCGCATATGAGCGGCGCAATTGATGTTCTCGCTGCTGACGAGGCGGATGAAATCGGGATGCGCTTCGTCATAGTCAAACGTTTCGGAAATGAGCACGCGCAATGCATCTTCGGCTGAAAGATCATCAAGCTGAAGATCCGCCTCCAGCGTTCTGATCTGTCTGTAGGAACGTTCCAACACAGCGAGGTAGAGATCTTCCTTGCCGCCGAAGTAATAATAGATCATCCGCTTGGACGTGCGCGTCTTCTCGGCGATCGCATCGATGCGGCCACCGGCCAAACCATGTGTCGCGAACTCTTCGGTCGCAGCATCGAGAATGTCCGCCTTCGTTCGTTCGGGATCGTTTTTTCGGCGCTGTTGCGGTCTGGCAGACATGGAAACGTAACTCCGGAGCTCCACCGGCCGGAGCGAATTCATACCCGTCTCGTACTCCGCTTGAAACGGTCATTCAACACTGCCCTCTTGCAAGTCCTGCATCATCTGATCTATCAGGGGCCGAACAGGGGTGCTCCGTATTGCCGGGGTTGAGATTCGGTCGTCATGACCGTGGACCCTTAAGCTGATCTGGATAATGCCAGCGGAGCGAGGTATAAGATGTTTTCCGGCGCGCAGATTTCCCTTTACCCGATGTCCGACGATTTCGTCGACGTCATCCTCGGTGCCTTGTCCGCGCTTGATCCCTATCGGGATCAGTTGAGGATCGAAACCGACGATATTTCGACGCTTCTTGTCGGTACGCCCGATATTGTCATGGCCGCGATGCGCGATCTCTTCGTTGCCGCCGCAAAATCCGGCAAGCATTGCGTCATGCACGCGACGCTGTCGCGCGGCTGCCCCGGCGAGCCGGACGATCCGATCTGCCATGTTCCCGAGATGACCGGGCCGCTCGCCCCGCTGGATGAGCGCAAGGCGCAGGCATTGACTGCCGTCTCCTCCATCCCGCTTGCCGGACAGCCGACTGCCGCGCAATTTTCTCTCTACACACTCGGCATCGGCCAGCACATGGACGAGATCTATGGCTGCATCGATTTCATCAAGTCGTCAGGCGTGTTCGACAAGTCGAAAAACTTCTGCACGAAACTGCGTGGCGATGCCGCTCCGGTTTTTGCAACCGTGGGAGAGGCCTTCGTTCGTTTCGGGCCACCGCAGGGCCATGTGACGATTGATCTGACCGTTTCAGCCAACAGCCCGAGCGCCATCTAACGCCCTTACGGACAAGCCGATGTCGTCGAGCACTTCGCCCATGCGCGGACCTATGCTCCGCAATCACGCCTTCCGGGCCTTGCCGGCTCTCATTGCCGCGAGCTGTCTGCTGTTCGCATGGGAGATCTATTGCCGCTCCTCAGGCATTTCTGAGACGACGCTGCCCGCACCATCCCAGGTGCTTCTTCAGGCATGGCTCAATCGCGACGCCCTCTGGGCCAATACCGTGCCAACGCTGCGTGCCACCCTGCTGGGCTTCTCGCTATCGCTGGTTCTCGCGTTCCTGCTATCGATGGCGATCGATTTCTCCACCCTAATGCGGCGGGCGCTTTTTCCGATCTTCATCGCCAGCCAGACTTTGCCGCTGGTGGCAATCGCACCGCTGGTCGTACTCTGGTTCGGTTTCGGCCTTTTGCCGAAAATCCTGCTCGTGGCGCTCGTCACCTTCTTTCCGATGCTGGTCGCCTTGGCCGAAGGGTATGCCGCCACCGAAAACGAAGTCGAAGACCTGCTTGTCTCGATGGGCGCATCCCGCTGGAAGCGCTTCCTGCTTGCCCGCCTGCCCTCAGCGCTCCCCTATTTCTTCGCCGGATTGCGCATCTCGATTACCTATGCCGTCGTCGCGGCCATCTTCGCTGAATATGCGGGAGCGGCGAAAGGCCTCGGCATCTACATGCTCAATGCGAAGAACAATTTCCGGCCGGACCTCGTGCTCGCCGCCGTGCTGGTCAGTTCGCTGCTGACACTGCTTCTGTTCAGCGCCACCTGGGCCGTGCAGCGGCTGGCCGCACCGTGGATCGACAGTGGAGCGGGGCGACGCCCATGACCGAACCGCTGCTTTGCCTCGACAAGGTTTCGCTGAGCTACGGTGATATCGATGTGCTGCACGATATCTCGCTGGATGTCATGCCCGGCGAATTCGTCTCGATCCTCGGGCCTTCGGGGGCGGGAAAATCGACCATATTCAAGCTTCTCACCGGCGCGGCGAATGCCGACAGCGGCGAGATCCGCTTTGCCGGCAAGCCGCTTCTGCCGACAGATCGACCATTCGCCTTCATGCCACAACGCGATGCACTCATGCCCTGGCGGCGGATCATCGACAACACGATGCTTGGCCTCGAAGTTCAGGGAATGCCGCGAAAAGAGGCGCGAAAGCGTGTCGCGCCATTGTTTGAGGAATTCGGCCTCGGCGGCTTCGAGCAGCATTACCCGCAAGCGCTCTCCGGCGGCATGCGCCAGCGCGCGGCACTGCTGCGCACCGTCGTTCAGGAAAAGCCGGTCCTGCTGCTCGATGAGCCGTTCGGGGCGCTGGATGCGCTCACCCGCAACCAGATGCAGATCTGGCTCGAGGCTATGTGGCTCAGACATCGCTGGACGATCATCCTGATTACCCATGATGTACGGGAGGCCGTGATGCTTTCCGACAGGATCCACCTGCTGTCGCCGCGCCCTGCACGCGTTGAGCAGACGATCGCGGTTCCCCTGCCGCGTGCACGCTTCAGCCACTCCACGGCCCGTGCCGAGGCTGCAACCATCGAAACGTCGATACTCGATTTTCTTCTCTCTCCCCAGATCAATGATCAGGAAGGACACTTGCCATGAACCAATTACTGCTGAGCCGCCGCGCCACGCTCGCGGCACTCGCCACCCTCGCCCTGCCGGCGCTGCCTGCCCGGTCCCAGGCCGCGTCAAAGGTTACGGTCGCCCTCGACTGGACCCCGAACACCAATCACATCGGCCTTTTCATCGCCCGCGATAAAGGCTTCTACAAGGACGAGGGTATCAACGTCGAAATCCTCCCCTACACGGACACCTCGGCCGGAACGCTGGTTGCCAATCACGTGGCCGACTTCGGCATTCTCGGCTCGATCGCCCTTCTTACCCAACGCACGGCGGGTGCCGATCTCGTCGGCACCTATGCCATCGTGCAGACCGAAACGGGCCGCCTGGTGCTCAAGGGAGGCCGTTCCGACATCACCCGCCCGAAGGATCTCGATGGCAAGACCTATGGCGGTTTCGGCTCCGCCTGGGAAAATGCGCTGATATCCTCGATCATCCGCCATGACGGCGGCAACGGGGAATTCGAGACGATCACTCTCGGCACGTCCGCCTATCAAGCCCTGGAAAACGGCGCCGTCGATTTCACGCTGGAAGTCTATACCTGGGAAGGCGTAAAGGCTGAACTCGAAGGCTTGAAGCAGGGCGCGTTCCGTTATGCCGATTATGGCGTGCCGGACGAGCACACGACCCTGATCGGCTCCAGCCGCAAATTCCTGGACGGCAACCCCAAGGAGGCTGCAGCCTTCCTTCAGGCGACCCGCAAGGGCTATAAGTTCGCCATCGAAAATCCGGACGAGGCGACCGACCTGCTGATTTCGGCCAACAAGGATGCATTGACCGATCGCGCCTTGATCCGCGCGTCGCTCAAGGCGCTGATCGACGGCAAATATCTGCAAAGCGCCGAGGGCGTGATCGGCACGATCGATCCTTCGAAATTCGAAGCGATCGGCGCTTACGCCTATCAGGCCGGCATCCTTAAGGCCGCCGGCGGCAAGCCTCTCGAAGCGAAACCGGATTTTAAGGGCTATTACGCCAACGACTTTCTGAAATGACACCGAAGTGTCGAGGGTGCCGGCTGACCGGCGCCCTTGATCCACGCCCTTGGCCGCCAGCCTTCCGGCAGACAGGATATGGCATCAGATGATGCCCCAGGCACGAAACCGTCCTCGTCCCGTCAGCTCTCTCAGATGCAATTCCGAAGCGATCTTCAGCGCGCCTTGCGGCGTCACCGAAAGAGACTTTGCGATCATGCCCGAAGACACCATCGGTCGGGATAACACGAGGTCGACAAGTTGCGGCAGTTTCGATGACTGACGTCGTCCGGCGATCCGGTGCTGCATCTGCTGCTGCGCCAGCACAAGGCGGTCATGTTCCTTCAAGCCTGTCAGGCTGGCTTCGGTGATCGCCTCGAGAAAGGCCAGAATACGAACCTCCTGCCTGGGACTTGTCCTCAGTTCTCGCCCGACCTGTTTCAGCCCCAGATTGAAAGCCGCCAGATGCGCCGTTGTGACACCCTCCTTCCTCAGAAGCGATGCGGCCAGCAACCGACCCAGCCATGGAGCGTGCTGCAACACCTGCAACTGGTTCCAGGCATCCAGCAAAAGCACGGCCCTGAGGACCGGCGGCAGGTTCGCACTTCTTTCGACCACATCCTGCCATTCGGCAAGCCGCTCATCCTCGTCCCAATCCGGCTCATAAAGAAGTGCAGCCCGTTCCTTCGGGTAAGTCGGCTCGGATGGCCTCATGACCTGCAACAGTGCGGCCTCGCTTCGAGCGACGACTGCGTCGATCTCCGCCAGATAGTGCGCCAGCGGATCCTCTTCATCCCGCAGCTCGGCGGATTTGGTTTCGAGCGGGCTCTCGATCGGAATGGCAGGCTGAAGCTCTGCCGCCTTTCCCCGCAATTGGCTGAGCCCTTCCCGGCTCAGAGCCCAACCGGGCTCGTTTTCGATAATGCGCCGTCTGGTGCGCAGGATATCGTACGCAATCGTCAGCTCATGCGTCGGTGCGCGAATGCCCATCGCCGCATCGTGCAACACCAGATCTTCCAGATGTACAAGCTCGCCATCGATCCAGAGCGACGCGACCGAATCGACGAAATGCGAACGTTCGATCCAACCTTGCCCTACCGTCGATCGAAAGACACGTTCATCAAGACGCGTGATCGCGGCAGTCGCCCGGCAGACCGGCTCCATCAGCCGATGCAACGGCAGATCTGCGAAATTGTAGCGCATGCTATTTACCGATCCCAGAATCGTTACGATCATCATAGCGAATGAAGCGTGCTGTAAGAACAATCCTGTCGGGAAACCGGATGCCGGCTGTCTCGCCCCGCCCACACCCGGCCCTCTCACCACTCAGTGATTGAACTATGACATCGGCCTAACGTGATAGACGCGCGGTTATCAAGGCGTTATCACCTCCATAACCCGTGCCACGCGAACCATGATCACGGCACGATCCGAAGGAGGAATACCATGGATATGTCGTCTCCTCGTCTGACCGAGCTTGCCCATGGCGGCGGTTGCGGCTGCAAGCTTGCGCCCGCCGTCCTGCAGAAATTGCTGGCAGGCCAGCCGGCCGCGCAGCCGTTTGCACAACTTCTGGTCGGAAACGAGATGTCAGACGACGCCGCTGTCTGGCAGATCGACGACAATACATGCGTGATCGCCACCACAGACTTCTTCATGCCGATGGTGGACGACCCCTACGATTTTGGCCGCATCGCCGCCACCAACGCCATTTCCGATGTCTATGCCATGGGCGGCAAGCCGATCATGGCGCTTGCGATCCTGGGTATGCCGATCAACAAGCTGGAGCCGGAGAAGATCTCGAAAATCCTCGAAGGTGGCGCATCGATCTGCGCTGAAGCCGGTATCCCGGTTGCGGGCGGTCATTCCATCGACAGCGTCGAGCCGATCTATGGTCTTGCCGTGATCGGCATCTGTCACCCCAGTCAAGTGCGCCGCAATGGCGGAGCAAAGGCCGGCGACAAGCTCATCCTCACCAAGGGCATCGGCATTGGCATCTATTCCTCTGCTATCAAGAAGAATGCTCTGCCGAAAAAGGCGTATGACGAGATGATCGCCTCGACGACACTGCTCAACAAGGTCGGCACAACGCTTGCCGCCGATATTGACGTTCACGCCATCACCGACGTTACCGGCTTTGGCATTCTCGGCCACGGTTTGGAAATGGCGCGTGCCTCCGGGTTGACCTTGCGGCTGAACCTTGCCGACATCCCGTTTCTGGCGAAGGCCGAGGAACTGGCGCAACAGGGCTTCATTACCGGGGCGTCCGTCCGCAACTGGGCGAGCTATGGCGATGCGATTACGCTGCCGGAAAATATGCCCGAATGGCAGAGGATGTTGCTCGCAGATCCGCAAACCTCTGGCGGCCTGCTGGTTGCCGTTGCTGCCGATAAGGCGGATGCGATGGTAAAGCAGGCGCGGGATGCGGGTTATCCGCTGGCAACCATTGTCGGCACGGTCGAAGACGGCGCAGCCGGGATCGTCGTCAACGGCTGATCGACTTCGTCTGATCCGGTCATCCAACCGGATTATCCAAGGGAACTCGCCTTTGTGCACATGCGTTGTGGGCGATGGAAGGAGTTCCCATGATGCCCGTCTTTCACGCCAGATTTCTGACCTCTCTTGCCGTCTCTGCCATGATGATGGCAGTTGTTCCGGTGGCAGCCCAAACGCAAAATAGCGGCTCTCCGCCTTCCGCCCAGAGCCTTGAAGGCAAAGGCGACTGCAATTCGGCCAATAAGGCCGAAGCGGCAACCGCGCCGGATCGCCGGAGTGCCGATGGCACCGCGCCCGGAAATATAGGTTCGACCGGCTGGACCGGCGGCACAGGTGGCGCCCATATGGGAACCAATCCCCAAGGCGCCCTGCCCGAATCCAGAACCTGGCAGCCACCAACTGCGCGCGGTCTTGATCTCGCCATGGCAGTACCCAGCGAGCAGCCCGCAGTCGGTGCGGCAGAGGCCAGACAGGGTTGCTGATTTCCGAGGGAACCGCTCAAAAAAGCTTGAAAACTACAATTCCTGTTTCGCCGACTGCGATCGTGTCCCATGGAGTGGTGTAGCTGGATTTCATAGCCATCGGTGATTTCCGGTAGGGTCGGGTTGCTTAGAGCC